>JBIKKQ010000068.1:0-17079 GCA_044360305.1 Pirellulales bacterium | reverse complement strand
GACCATCGTCCGCGACTGACCGTTGACCGTGATCAGCACCGCGCCCGGCTGCGCCCGACATGCATCCGCTGCCCGTGTCTCGCCCATCGATCCTCGACCCGTGGTCACGGCACCTTCTCGCCGCCGCCGCGGGCATTGGCACGGTCGAGGGGTACGAGCGGATTCTGCAGCCCGGCCGCCCCCTGTCCCCACGGTATCCCGTAGGCGACCGTCATGCCGGTGGCCGCGTCGGTCACGTACAGCGCCGCAGGCGCCAGCGGCGCCCCAAACGTTGCCTGACCGGGAACGAGGAGAAACTTGGCGTTCTTTACCTTGCCGGCCTTGAAGTTCAGATCCTTGAGGACGTTGTGCCGGTAGCCCACGCCGAACTTCCGCGTGGCCGGGTTGAGCACGCCCCCGGTGAGGTCGCCAGTCTGGAAATCGAGCATGAAGAACCCGTCGATGCCTTCGTCGAGCGCGACGGTGCAGACCGCGAACGCATCGTCCGCCAGTGACGAGACGGCCAGCACCGTCTGCGGCCGCCACACACCGGGCAGCAGGGCGGCAACGCCGACCACCACGCCGGCCCCGAGCAGGGCGCCGGAGAATACCAACGCGATCGAAGAGGGACGTTTCATGGATGGTGATGGTCCAGAAGGATGACGGTCGGTTCGCGGCGACCGTCACCCCCAGCATACCAGACCCCGGGGCTGGAGGCCCTCGGTCGGTCGCCTCCCCGCGTCACTGCTTCACGGCCCGCAGACGAAACTTGCCCACGGTATGCCGGCCGTCCGAGTACTGATGGTCCATCGTGAACGTGACCGTGGCCCCGGCGGGCAGCTTGACGTCGGGGGCGAGCGTGAACCGCACCACGTGCGGCTTCCCGACCTCGGGATGGATGGCCCAGCCCGTGTTCACGTCGGCATCGAGCATCCCCTCGGCGTTGTATTTATCCTGCGCGAAGTCGGCCAGCACGCCCGCGAAGCGGATCGCCGTGCCCGGGCCCTCCTTGCCCGGCTCGGCAAACGTGGCACCGAACGTGCTGATCACGAAGTTGCCATTCTCCGCCCGGCCCGGTCCCTGCTTCGGCAGGCTTCCATCGGGCAGCGCCTCGAGCACGAACGCCTTCACGGCGCCGTCGGCCGGCAGCACCGTCTTGACCGTGTATGTGTCCTTGGCGAGCGGGCCGCCCACGAGGACGCTCGCGTCGTCGGCGATCGTGGCGGTCGCCCCGGCCGCGCTCTTGAACTCCGTCGGCTTGAGGGCCAGCCCTTCCGCTGCCGCGGCCTGCGGGGGCCCCGGCGGCGAGGGAGGTGGAGGCGGGGGCGTCGGCTTGGGCGGAGGCGGCGGCAGCAGTTTGGGGGCCGGCGTCGCGGTCACGAGTGCCCCGGCGTGCGTGCCGGCGAGAATCGAGTTGCCGCCGGGGGCGAACCGCACGGCCCAGACGCTCGACTTCGCCTTCTCCGGACCCTCCTGCTCTCCCTTCGCCTTGACGTCCCAAAGTTTCACGCTGCCGTCGAGGCCGCCGCTCACCAGCCGGCTGCCGTCGGCCGAAAAATCGAGGCTCGTCACCCAGTCGGTGTGGCCCTCGAGCGTGGCGGCCGGCTTGCCGTCGGCCACCGTCCAGAGCCGGATCGTGCGGTCGGCAGCCGCCGTGGCCAGCGTCGCCCCGTCGGGCGAAAAGCGGATCGCCCAGATCGGCTCGCCGTGCCCCTCGAGCTTCGCCTTCTCGGTGCCCGTGGCCACGTCCCAGAGCTTGACGACCTTGTCGCCGCCGCCCGTGGCCAGCAGGGCGCCGTCCGGAGAGAAGGCAAGCGCGGTGACGCCGGCCGCTCCGGCGGCGATCGTCTTCAGTTCGGTGCCGGCGGCCGGATCCCAGAGAACCACGTTGCCATCCTCGCCTCCCGTGGCGAGCAGTTTTCCGTCGGGGGAGAAGTCAAGCGTCCGACACCAGCCCTTGTGCTTCTTCAAATCGTGCTTCGACGTGCGGCTGGCGAGGTCCCAGACCTTCACCAGCCCGTCGTAGCCGGCCGTCGCCGCCAGGCCGCCGTCCTTCGAGATGCGTCCCGCCCACACGGAGGTCGGGTGCCCGACGAGGTCGCCGACCCGCGTGCCGTCCCCCTTCCAGAGCGTTACGTCGCCGGGGCGGTAGAGCAGGCTCTCGCCGCCCACGGTGAGGAGCAGGCCGCCGTCGCGGGCGTAATCGGCCGCGATCACCCAGCGGCCATGCTCGGCGACCTTCGTCGCCGGCGCCGCCGGCTTGGCCGGCGCCGGGGCAGGATCGGGTGCGGCGGTCGCCGAACCGAGGCTGGCACAGACGCAGCCGGCCGCCAGCAGGCCGACCAGGCGCACGGACGTCCGGGCGTTGCACACTCGTCGCGAAAACGACACGGTGGGACTCCTCGACCACGGGGGCTGCCACCGGCTTAGGGGCGTTCGCACGCCGCCGGTGCCATCCCGATCACTATACCAACCCGCCGACCGGTGATCGCGGCGGGCATCCCGCGTCCCGGAGACCCGACGCCCCGGCCCGCGGCGGCCACGCGGGGGCACGTTGAAACATCGCCGCCGATGCCCGACCATGGGCCCGTTTTGGACGCGACCGCAGCAACCACAGCGAGGGACCTCGGCATGAAACGCACTGGCTACCTGGGCATCGACGCCGGCACGCAGGGCTTGTCGGTGATCTGCACCGACGAGGAGATGCGGATCCTCGCCCACGGCCACGGCGGCTACGAGATGGTGCCGGGGCTGGAACGGGAATGCTACGAGCAGCAGCCCGCCGACTGGGAGGCGGCCCTCGGCGTCGCGATGGGGGATCTGCGCGGGAAGCTCGCGGCCTCCGGCATCGAGCCTGACGTGCGGGCGATCGGCATCTCCGGGCAGATGCACGGCGAGGTGCTCTGCGACGCGGCGGGCGCGCCGCTCGCGGCGACGCGGCTCTGGTGCGACGGCCGCAACGAGGCCGAGGGGCACGAGCTCACGGCCCGGTTCGGCGTCAAGATGCCGAAGCGGATCACCGCCGCCCGCTGGCTGTGGACGATCCGCCATCGGCCCGACACCGCGGCCCGGGTGGCCCACCTGACGACGCCCGCCGGCTGGATCGCCCGCCGGCTCACGGGAACGTGGACGCTCGGCATCGGCGACGCGTCGGGGATGTTTCCCATCGACCAGGCGACGCTCGACTACGACGCCCGACTGCTTCTCGACTATGACGCCCTCGTGGCGGCGACCTGCCCCGGCCGCCGCGTCCCGCCCCTCTCCGCGCTGCTGCCGGCGGTGCGCCGGGCCGGCGCCGACGGCGGCACGCTCGATGCCCACGGGGCCGCCCTGCTCGGCCTGCCGCAGGGGATTCCCGTGGCCCCCGCCGAAGGGGACCAGCCGGCGGCCCTGACGGGCTCCCTGATCGGCGACGCCGGCATGGTGGCGATGAGCTTCGGCACGAGCGTCGTCGCCAACTCGGTCGGCGACCGGGCCTTCCAGGGGGTGGCGACGGGGATCGACCACTTCTGCGCCCCGGACGGCAAGCCGATCAACATGGTCTTCCTGCGCAACGGCACGACGGCGATGAACACGGTGGTGGAGATGTTCGGCCGGCTCGGTGCCGGCGGCGACGCCTTCGCGGCGGTGATGCCGGCGGTGCTGGCGGCGGCGGACGACTGCGGCGGGCTCGTCGCCCTGCCGTTCCTCGACGACGAGCCGGGGCTGGGCGTGTCGCGCGGCGGCACGGCCTGCGTGATCGGCCTCGACGGCGCCAACGCCACCCCGGGCAACGTCGCCAAGGCGATGCTCCTGGCCACGATCTTCAACCTCCGCATCGGCAGCGACCAGCTCGACGCCCAAGGCTTTCCCCGGACCGAGATCGTCCTCTCCGGCGGCCTGACGAAGACGCCGGCGCTCGGCCAGCTGCTCGCCGACGCCTTCCACACCCCGGTGTCGATCCTCGACGGGGCGACGGAGGGGACGGCGTGGGGCGCGACGCTGCTGGCGAAGCACCGCGCCGAGACGATCGCCGGCCGCGGCGGTGACTGGGGTGGATTCCTCGCCCGGCATCGCACCGGCACGCCGCGCCGGTTCGTGCCCCGACCGGCCGCCACGCGGGTGTTCGACGAGGCCTACGCCCGTCACCGGCGGCTGCTGGCGATCCACGGCCAGCTCGACGCCGTCGTGGCCCGCTGACCATCTGGCAACGTCCCCGGAGGATCGATCGATGATTGGCCGGATCATCTTCCAGAAGGTTGACTTATGAGCCGACAGCGTTGGATCGGGTTTGGCTTGCTGTTGGTGGCAGGTCCGGCTCTCGTCGTGGCCCAGGAGATGAAGAAGCCGGACATCACGTCGAACGACCGCGGTGAAGTCAGCGGCTTCTCCAGCCGGAAGTCCGATCCAACGGGCCGGGTCACACTCGAGATTGACGGCCGAGAAGCCGTGATCAGAGATCCGCACGCGCAGAGGACGCTGTTTCATTTCAGCCGGGCCGGCCACGAGGCATTCCACGAGGAATTCAAGCGGTCAAAAAAATTCATGGTTCCCTATCCGCCAGAGATTGAGCAGGGGTTGTTTGCGCGACGGCCGTTTACAGGTCCGATCACCTGCTGGGCATTCAGCCCCGACGGCACCTATCTCGCCATTGGATCGGGCGAGTCTGGTGACAAGTTCAGTCGCGGAGAAATCCGGGTTCTGGATGTGTCAGGAGGGCGCATCGTCGTCCCTGATCCCAAGACGCTCAAGACCGGCTTGCGGCACCGCGATCGACACCGCAAGGATTCTCACAGGTTCGGCGCGATTGAACTCCGACTGCAGCAGGCCGATTCCCGCCAGCCTCTCAGGGCGCTGGATTCGTCGGGTGTTTTCAACATCGGCGAGGTGTCGTCGATCCACTTCAACGAAGACGTGCTGTTCGTCGAAGCCCAGCCGTTCAGCGAAGACGGACCATAAGTCACGGCCCGCGGGAAGACCGGAAAGCGCCGCCGACGGCCGCTCACACCGACAGCATCCGCTCGAGCGCCGTCACCGCCCAGCGGGCCGTCTCGTCGTCCACGCGGATCACGTTCACCGGCCTGCCCGCCTCGAGGTGCTCGAGGCTCCAGCAGAGGTGGGCGAGGTCGATGCGGTACATCGTCGCGCACATGCAGACCACCGGGGAGAGAAAGCGGATCGTCTGCTCGGGATGGTTCTTCTCCAGCCGCTTGACGAGGTGCAGCTCGGTGCCGATCGCCCAGGCCGTGCCGGCCGGTGCCTGCTCAACCTGGCGCAGGATGTAGCTCGTCGAGCCGACGAGGTCGGCCTTGTCCACCACCTCCATCGAGCACTCGGGGTGGACGAGCACCCTGACGCCCGGGATCCGCTCGCGCATCGCGTCCACGTGCTCCGGCCGGAACATGGCGTGCACGCTGCAGTGCCCCTGCCAGAGGATTACCCGGGCCCGCTCCAGCCGGTCCCGCGGGTTGCCCCCCAGCGTCGGGTCGTGCGGATTCCAGACGCACATCTCGTCGAGCGGCACGCCCATCGCCCGGGCCGTGTTCCGCCCGAGGTGCTGGTCGGGAAAGAACAGCACCCGGCGGCGCCGCGCGAACGCCCAGTCGAGCACCGCCCGGGCGTTGCTCGACGTGCAGACGATGCCGCCGTGCCGGCCGCAGAACGCCTTGAGGCTGGCGGCCGAGTTGATGTAGGTGACGGGCGTGACATCCGCGGTGTCGATCGCCGTGCCGAGGTCGGCCCAGGCGTCCTCGACCTGCTCGATCGCGGCCATGTCGGCCATCGAGCAGCCGGCCGCCATGTCGGGGAGCACGACCGTCACCCGGCGGCCCCCGCGGCCGGCCACCCGCTCCGGCCGGTTGACGAGGATGTCGGCGGTCTCGGCCATGAAGTGGACGCCGCAGAAGGCGATCGCCTCGCAGTCCGCCCGGTCCGCGGCCGACTTCGACAACTGGTAGCTGTCCCCCTGGAGGTCGGCGTGGGCGATGACGCCGTCCTGCTGGTAGTGGTGGCCAAGGATCACCAGCCGCGGCCCCATCCGGCGCCGCACGGCCGCGATCCGCGCGTCGAGCGCGGCGTCGTCGAGCGCCCGGTAGTGGGCGAACGGCTCGGGGGGGGCGGGAGCGAGTGCGGCCGTGGACATGTCGGCATCAGTATAGCGCCGGTTCGCGCGGCACGCGCCGGCCCGTCGTTGGTTTTTCCGGGGAACGCTATACTCCTCGCGGTCACCGGCACCCGGTTCGGGCGCCGGGGTCGATCGACCGGTCACCACACGCGTTTGCGGCGCCGCCCGACCGGAGGCCGCCGCCCAAGGGAAGGACGACGAACACACGATGGCGCGCAAGATTGTCAATCGGAAGGAACTGCGGGCCCAGGCGGATGCCGCCGAGGCGCGAGGCAAGACGAAGAAGGCGACGAAGGAGAAGGTCGCCAAGGAGAAGAAGGAGAAGCCGGCCAAGGAACCGAAGAAGGCCGCCGCCAAGAAGCCCAGTCGCAAGAAGACCGCCAAGGAGGTCCGGCTCAAGGCCTACTGGGGCGTGTTCAGCCCGGCGATGAAGCGGATGGCGATGTTCGACTACGCCGACAAGCGGGCGGCCGAGAAGAAGGCGTCCGAACTGGGCACGAGCCACTTCATCCAGCTGGTCAAGGAAGCGATCGCCGAGTGACGGCGACGGGCACGATCGCTCTGTGACGACGCACCGGCCATGATGGCCGGCGCGTGGCACGCGCAGGAGCCGGTGAACTTTGCCGCGGCGTGTTCTGGACGCGTACTGAGCGAGGGGTTGCCCACGCCCTCGAGCGGGCTATGGGAGCAAGCGCAGCCCGGAGGGCGAAGCGCAGCGAACATGCAGCGAGCCGAGGACGGGAGGGCCGAGGCGAGCGTCCGCCGAGAGGGCGCGGGCAGCCCCGAGCACGTTGGGCACACTCAGCGGATTCACGTGAGTGCCGCCTAGTGAGACGGCAATCAGTGCTACCGAACGGCATCGCTGCCGTCGCTACCGTCCCTCGATGACGAACAGCGGGTAGCGGTCGGGGAAGTCGTCGCCGGCGCCGACCGCCATGCCTTCGGCAAGTTGCAGGGCGTGGAGCTGACCGGCGTCGGCGTCGGCGTCCACGACCTGGAGGTTGAGGGCGAACTCCCGCCCCGGCTCGACGCCGATCGTGGCGAGCGGGATCGCGACGGTGTAGCGGGTGGTCCGGCCGGGCTCGTCGCGGTCCACGCTGCACTCGACGGTGCGGAGCAGCGCCTGCCCGGCGCCCTGCCACTGGTGAAACACCGGGCCGTCCGCGGTCCGGGCCAGGCCCAGCCGCCAGGACGGACCCGCGCCGGCGCGGATGCCGATCTGCAGGCAGTCGCCGGCGCCGATCTCCTGGCCGGACCGGGCGGCGTTTTCGTGCCGGTCGTCCGTCACCGCGACGTCGATCCGCAGCGCGGCCCCGGCGGCGACGATGTCGATCGCGGCGTCGAGGTCGGCCTTCCCGCCCCACGGCTGCTGCAGGGTGCCGCGATAGTCGAACGGCTGAAACCGGTTGCGGACCGGGAACAGGTCGGCCGGACCGGCGAGCCGCAACGACAGGCCGCGGCCCGTCCCCTCCCGCGGGACGGCCGTCACGACGCCCGGCGCGAACCGTGGCACGAGCGGCCGCATGGCGGTGTCGCCCGCCGGTGCGGTCCGGCCGCCGCGCCAGCCGCCGACCGGATGGACGCCGCGATCGGACGACGCCGTGAGCTGTTTCATCCGGCCGGCGACCCCGAGGTGCCCGACGAACGAGTACTCGCGACCGTGGAGGTAATCGCCGCGAAACGCCACGCCCCCGAGGTCCGACGGCCAGTCGGCCGGCGGCGTCGGCAGCCCCCTGCCGTGCGTCCCGGCGAACCGCCGGCCCGCCGCCGAGCCGGCGGTCACCGGCCGCTCGTAGAGCAGGCCGCCGTTGATGTCCACGACGCCCCAGTAGGAGGGCCTGTTCTCCTTCGTCATCGGTTCGAGCAGGCCGCGGCAGGCCTTCTCGTGCTCCAGTTCCGTCAGCGGCCGGAGCCCGGCCCAGGCGGCGAACGCCGCGCCGTCGGCCCACGACAGCCACGGGCAGCGTTGATCGCGCGGGCTGGCGCGGCGGCCGAACCAAGGGTTCGGCGGCTTGCCGCTGGCGGCATGACGGACGTCCGGCGGCTCCCCCTGGCGATCGATCCAGTGGCCATGCCCCTGCGGATAAAACCGCCGGCCGACCTCGGCCGCGGAGACGTGGTTGAGGAAGTCGGCGTAGTGCCCCTGCGTGATCGGGTGCTTCATGCAGTAGAAGCCGGCGTAGCCGTTGGGAAACGTCGCCGGGACCGCGCCGCCATCCTCGGGCGCGAAGCCTGTCGCCCACAGACGGCCTGGCTGGGGGCCGGTGGGGATCGGCCCTCGACCGGTCACCCGGTAGGCCGTCGCCGGCCGCCCCTCGGCCGGGGCCTCGTGAAACCGGTTCAGCTCGCCGCCTCCGGAACCGAGCGCAAACGGCCCCTCGGCGACGTGGACCATCTCGATGCCGAAACCGGCCAGCGGCACGCGAAGGTCAACCGCTTTGGTCGGGTCAGCCGCTTTGGTCAGGTCCGCCGGCAGGCCCGGGGTCGCGGCCACGTCCCAGACGACGGCGACCCGCGTCGCGGCGACCGGCCCCTTCCCGTCCGCGGCCCGGCGGACGAACACGCCGCCGAACCCGTTGTCACCGTCCGGCACCACGAACTCGAGCGGCGTACCCTGTGCGGCTCCGCCGAATCCGGCCGGATTCAGCACCCGGTCGGCCCGCAACCGGACCGGCTGCCAGTCGCCCGCGGGATCGGGCCGTACCTTGAAGAACACCCAGGCGGCGTCGTGAAATGTGCCGTGCCGCCAGGAATGCTCCCAGGCGATGTCGAACGTCACCGTCGCCGTGCCGGCGGGCCCGGGAGCCGCCCGCACCCCCTCGATCCGCAGGTCGTCCGCCTGCACCGCCGCGGGCCAGGCCGCGAGCAGGGCGACGATCGCAATGAGAACCGGGCGACGGGCCCGCGACGGCGTCTGCTGGGACGCAGGTTGTCTCATGGCGTTCTCCGCGATGTGACTCAGGCTCCGATCACGCCCACGGGCTCCGCCAGTCCCCCCAGGCGGCGAGGTAGCGCCGCAGCCCGGGGCTCGACTCCGCCCGCTCCTCGATCCACGCCCGGGCCTGCTCGATCAGCGCGTGCTCCCGCTTCAGGTCGATGTCGCCGGCGGCGACCCGCGAGCGGAGGAACACGAAGTACGTGTCGAGCACGTCGCCCCGGCAGTAGTCGTGGATCTCCTGGGTCTTCCCGGCGTCCCACAGGTCCTGCACCATGTGGCCCGCGACCTCCATCTTGCCGGGCTTGCCGATCAGGTTGGCCGCTAGCGACAGCCCGCCGGCGAACCGCGAGGCGCCGCTGTTGGTGAGCCACTCGTGGAGGTCGAAGTGGGCCGCGGTGTTGTAGCGGTACCGCGGCTGGTCGAAGTTTCGGGCGTCCTCGGCGAACCAGTCGGGAATCGACAGCCCGTAGCGGAAGGCACACAGTTCCAGCAGCGGCATGTCGAAGCCGCGGCCGTTGAAGCTCACCAGCCGCGGCCGTCCGTAGCGGCGCCAGCCCTCCCAAAACTTGCGCACGATCTCGTGCGGCCGCGACTCATGCTCGTCGATCGCCACCAGGTCGAGGAGGCCGAGATCCTTCCCCAGCCGGGCGATCACCAGCGAGACCGGCACCTGGAACGTGTAGGGGATGAAGTCCTTGCCGTTCTCGGCGAGCAGCTCCGCCCGGTACTTCGCGATCGCCGCGGCCGGCTCGAGCTTCTCGCCCGAATAGCGGATCCGCGACACGAGGCCGCCGTCGGCCACGCTCTCGATGTCGAAGACCAGGTACTTGGTGTCGGCGGTCGCCATCGCATTGCTTTCGCTGACGTGGGATAAGCCTGCCGCACGATGCGGCGATCCGACCATGTGGAAAAGGGCGCGACGCCTTTTTCCGCGAGCATTCAGCGGCGGGCGAGCGGGTGCGCCAGCGGCAGCCAGACGCCGTCGGCTTTGCTCGACGCCACCGACTGCTCGATGAAGTACATCCCCTCCACCCCGTCGTGGATGTTCGGATACACCGTGTCGGTGCGTTCGGGCTTGCTCCCGGTCGCCGCCTCGGCCATGGCGTCGAAGGCCGAGCGGTAGACGTTGGCGAAGGCCTCGAAGAACGCCTCCGGATGCCCCGAGGGGAGCCGGCAGGCCGCCTTGCCGGAGGCGTTCATGAACGGGGCGTTCGGATCCCGCGTGTAGATCGCGTGCGGCTGGCCGTTGCGGCGCACGATCATCTCGTTGGGGTTCTCCTGCCGCCACTCCAGGCTCCCGAGCGTGCCGTCGATCTGGATCCGCAGGTCGTTCTCCCGGCCGTGGCTGATCTGCGAGGCGGTGACCGTGCCGAGGGCGCCGTTCCGGTAGCGGATCACGGCATGGCCGTAGTCGTCGAGCGGCCGGCCCGGGACGAACGTCTTCAGGTTCGCGCTGATCTTCTCGGGCAGCAGGCCGGTCATGTAGCGGCCGAGGTTGTAGGCATGCGTGGCGATGTCGCCGAAGGCGCCGGCCGCGCCGCTCTTCGTCGGGTCGGTCCGCCAGGCGGCCTGCTTCTGCCCCTCGGTCTCCAGCCGGGTCCGCAGCCAGCCCTGGATGTACTCCGCGCGGATCGCCTGGATCTCGCCGAGCTCGCCGCCGAGGATCATCTCCCGCGCCTGCCGCACGAGCGGATAGCCGGTGTAGTTGTGGCTGACGGCGAACACGACGCCCGAACCGGCCACGACCTTGGCGAGCGCCTCGGCCTCGGCCAGCGTCAGCGTCAGCGGCTTGTCGCAGACGACGTGGAAGCCGGCCTCGACCGCCGCCTTGGCCACGGGGAAGTGCATGTGGTTCGGCGTCGTGACCGAGACGAAGTCGATCCGCCGGTCGGCCGGCAGGGCCCGCTCCCGGTCGAACATCTCCTGGAACGATCCGTAGGCCCGGGCGGGATCGACGTCGTAGTCGGCGGCGCTCGCCTTGGAACGGGCCGCGTCGCTGGAGAACGCGCCGGCGACGAGCGCCGCCCGGTTGTCGAGCACCGCCGCGGTGACGTGGACGCGGCCGATGAACGACCCCTGCCCGCCGCCGACGATGCCCATCCGCAGCTTCCGTCCCAGTCCGCCGTTGGTCGCCATGTTCGTGCCTCCGCGCGCCGTGGTCACCGCCGCCCCATCCCGCGGGGCGCCGCCGGCCGGGAATCTAGCACAGCCCGCGGGCCGGCGGCAGGGCGCGGCCCGCCGTCTGCTAGGATGCGGGGAGCGGGCCCGGGGAGGCCCGGTTCTCGTTGCGGCGGCACGCCCCCATGGGATATCAGGATCGCAGCTACAACCGTTCGTCGTCCGGCGTCTTCGCGCCGGAATGGACGGCCGTGACCGCCATCATCGCGGTGAACATCGCGGTCTGGCTGTTGAATTTCATCGGCACGGCCGGCCTCCTCCCGGTGCGGTTCTCGCTCAACGACATCGGCGCCCTGCGGTCCGACCTGCCGCAGCACATGCTGACGCACTTCTGGCAGCTGCTGACCTACGGCTTCCTCCACGACGGGCCGAGCCTTCTGCGGCCGCATCCGTTTTCGCCGCTGCATCTGCTGTTCAACATGCTCACGCTCTGGTTCTTCGGCCGCGAGGCCGAGGCGATCCTCGGCCGGGCCGAGTTCGTCCGCTTCTACTGCCTGTCGATCGTGCTCGCGGGCCTGACCTGGGTCGTGGCGATGCGGCTGGGGGGCAACGTCGGCTTCCCCATTCAACTGGTCGGTGCCAGTGGCGGCGTGATGGCGGTGCTGGCGCTGTTCATCTGGTACTACCCGCAGGAGACGCTCCTGCTCTGGGGCGTGCTCCCGGTCCCCGCCTGGGCGCTGGGGGTGCTGTATCTGGTGTTCGACCTGCAGGGGGTCGCCTCCGGCGGCGACCGGGTGGCCCACACGGCCCATCTCGCCGGCGCCACGTTCGGCCTGCTCTACGCCTGGCGCGGCTGGAGTCTGGAGGGCGTTGCGACCCTGCCGGCCTCGTGGTTCCGCCGCCCGCCGCGGATGCGGGTCGTGCGGCCGGATGATGACGACAACGTGGCCGACGCGGACCGTTCCCCGGATGCCGACGAGGTCGATCGGATCCTCGCCAAGATCAGCCGCAGCGGCGAGGCGAGCCTCACCCCGGCCGAGCGCGAGACGCTCACGCGGGCCAGCCGCCGGCTGCGCGAGCGGTCGCGGTAGCAGGCCGTGGAATGCGTCTGCCCGAGCAGGATGCGCAGGCCATCGACCCGGGAAACCCTCGGCGTTTCCTGCGGTCGATCAAGTGGAAAAAGGTCATGGATGACTTTTTCCACGGACTGTCAGCGGACGGTCGGGCCGGGCAGCGCCGCCGACCGCTGATCGGCCCGCGCCTGCCCGCGGAGCCGGTCGATCAGCCCGGCCAGTTCGGCGAGGCCGAGGTCGTCGAGGTGGCCGGCCCGCACGCTGTGCGTCCGCCCCTGGGTGTCGATGACCGCGATGTTCGGCGCGTCGGGCACCATGCCGAAGGCCTCGTGCATCGCGCCTTCGAAGTCGAGCCATACGGAGACGACTTCCGACTCCTTCCGCAGTCGCGACCGGGCCACGGCATGCAGCGGCTTGGGCACCTCCGGCAGGCAGGCGACGGGAATGACGTGAACGTCGGGCACGCGCACGCCGGCCGGCCAGCCGGGGAGCGGCGTGACGGGCTGACGCGACCATTCCTCGGCGGCCGCGGCGGCCGCCGTCGGATGAAACCGCAGGTGCAGCCGGCGGCCCAGTTCGACCGCCGCCTCGGCGGCGGTCCGGCTGGCGTAGACGAGGACGACCACGTCGCCGCGCATCTGCGCGGTCTCGCGCCGGTTGCGAAACTGGTCCTCGAAGGCGAGGTTCACCACCTGCGGCCGGAGCTCCGCGGCCTCCGTCGCGGCGGAGCAGGCCGCGAGGCCGCCGCCGGCGATCAGGGCGAGAACGTAGAGGGCGCGGACGGCGTGCGGTCGTCTGGTCATGGAATCACCCGGGGTGAGGGAGGCGGGGAAGTACCACGGCGGCCGAGGCCGGCACAAGGCCGCTTTGCCACCATTTGGCCCCTGGTCCGGCGATGGGGCACGGCCAATCCCGAGCCGTGGCGAAGTGCCCGGTGGAATGACTTGTTCAGGCGGCGCGGCGTTGCTGCGCCGCCTCCGGCGCGGTGTCCGCCGCGGGCTGCGCGTCGTGCCCGGGCCGCAGGTAGGAGAGCAGGATCGGCAGGAAGACGAGCGACGTCACCGTGCAGGTGGTCACGCCGAGCGTGAGCACGCGGCCGAGGCTTTCGAGCCCCTTGTGGTCGGCCACCATCAGCGCGCCGAAGCCGAGGATCGTCGTCAGGGCGTCCACGAGCACCGAATTGGCGGTCGAGGCGCTGATCCGGTAGGGACCGGGCCGCTCCAACGCGTCGTGCACGATGTGGACCCCGTAATCCACGGCGATCCCGAGGATCAGCGGGATGCCGATCAGGTTGGCCGGATTGAGGTCGATCCCCAACAGGCCCATCAGGCCGAGCGTCTGGGCCATCCCCAGCGCCAGCGGCAGCGCCGCCAGCGCGGCGGAGGAGAGGCTGCGGAAGTCGAGCCACAGCACCGCCAGGATCACGATCAGGGCGTAGATCGCCGCCTGCTCGTAGCTGCGCTTCATCTCCAGCGACGCCTCGTAGGCCTGGAGCGGATTGCCCGTCGCCCGCGGATCGACGCTGCGCACGTCCTTGACGAACTTCTCCAGCGACTCGAACCGCCAGATGTCGCCGCGGCCGTAGATCTTCAGCAGGTGCCGGCCGCTGGAGCCGACGAAGCGTTCCACGAGGCTCGGCGGCAGATCCTCCAGCCGGGGCGGTTCGGGGTCGGCCACGCCGGCGAGGGCGTGGAGCCGCGACAGCAGATCGCCGGCCGACCGCTGCTGGAACGCCGCCAGCGACCGGTAGCAGTCCTCGGGCCCCAGCCGGCGGAGCTGCTCCCGCGACCGTTCCAGCTGCCACGCCGTCCGCAGCCCCCCGGGCCGCTTCATGGCCTCGGTCTGCGCCCAGCCGAGCGTCTCGCCGAGCGACTCCAGCCGGTCCACGGGAATCTCCGGCGGCCGCTCCGGCAGCGTCGCCAGCCGGTCCCGGATCCGTTCGATGATCGGCCGCTTCAGTTCCTCGTCCACCGGCAGCAGAGAGGCGATCTCGTCCACCCGTTCGACGCTCGGCAGCGCCGTCAGGAGCCGCTTCCGTTCGAGGAGCTCCTCGCGCGAATCGGCGATCGAGAGCGCGTACCAGACGCTCTGATCGCACTCGGCCAGCAGCTTCTTCTCCACCGCCACGCTCTCCAGGCCGTCGGCCTGGAGATTGAGCAGGTTGTGGTCGTATTCCAGTTCCGGCAGGCCGCCGACGAGGGCCAGCGTGCCGGCCAGGCCGGCGAAGGCGACGAACCGGCGGTGCCGGACCAGCGGCGCGAGCCAGGCGTGGACCGGCACCGGCTGCGGGATCCGCCCACCGAGCCGGCTGCGATCGACGACCGCGATCAGCGCCGGCAGCACGAGCAGCTCGGCCGCGGCGCAGAGGAGGATGCCGCCGCCGGCGATCATCCCCAGCTCGGCCACTCCCACGAAGCTCGTGAACGCCGCGCAGAAGAAGGCCACCGCCGTCGTCACGGCGCCGGTGAGGATGCCGGGGCCGACCGACCCGCTCGTCTCCAGGAGCGCGGCGGCGCAGTCGTGGCCGGCGCGGCGCAGTTCGAGGTACCGGCCGACGTAGTAGGTGCCGTAGTCGATGCCGACGCCGATCATCGTCACGGTGAAGGTGACGCTGAGGATGTTGAGGTGCCCGACGGAGATGGTCGCCCAGCCGAAGGCCCAGGCCATGCCGACCAGGAGCACGAGGTTGGCCATCACCGCGTGGCGGATGCCGCCGAAGCCGGCGACGATCACCAGCACGACGGCGGCCAGCGACAGGCCGCTCGCCCAGAGCATCGACTGCTGGCTGCTCCGCATCTCGTCGTCTTCCATCACCGGCAGCCCGGTGAGCCCGATCGTGGTCTGCGGATGGCGGCCGCGGACGGCGGCGATGATCCGGCGCAACTCGTCGGTCGCCGCCGATGCGCCGGCGAAGCCCGTCTGCTCCTTCTTGAGCCGCAGGAGCACGAAGCCCAGCCGTCCCTCCTTGGCGAGGAGGTGCTCGCTCGACAGGTCGCGCAGCGTCGAGAGCGAGGCCGGCATCGGCGGCCACGGGGAGACGTATTCCCCCTGCCGGCCCGGGTCGCGCACGGCCGCCTCGATGCCCGCCAGCAGCGCCTCGCTGAACCGCTCCAGCCCGGCGGCAGGGTTCTCGGTGCGGGCTGCCGACGTCGCCACGGTCCCGCCGGCGAAAGCCTGGTTCGCCGCGGTGCCGGCGACAGGCTGGTTCGCGGCATTGCCGGCGACAGCCTGGCCCGGAACGCCGGCCACCATCTGCCCCGCCAGGCCCGCCACCATCGAGCCGACCCGGAGCTGGGCCCAGCCCCCCTGGAGGATCGGCCACGCGCGATCGATGAACCGCTCGATGTCGGCCAGATCGTTCGCCGACAGGTAGTGCAGCCCCTTGGAGCGGATCCGCGACAGATCGACCTCGTGGAGCACCGAGTGGAACAGCTCCGGCTGCCGGGCCACCTCGCGGGACAGCTCCTCGAGCACGGCGATCACCCGGTCGCGGTCCGGCCCGTCGACGACGACGACGGCGTCGTCCTCCTCGCCGAACTCGCGGACGTAGTCGATCCAGAGCTTGTTGTAGTCGCTGCGCGGATCGAGGAGATCGACGCGGCTCACCTTGTAGCCGAGGTTCCGCGCCGTCCACGCGGCCGACGCGGCGGCGCCGGCCAGCGCCAGCGCGAGGACCACGAACGGATGCCGGAGGCAGAGCCGCGTCCAGGCGACGAAGCCGCGGGCGAGCAGGCCGCGCGGCGGCCCGCCGTGCGCGGCGTCGTCGGGATCGACATCGGGCTCGGATCTGGGGTCGTGCAGGTGCAGCATCGGGGCCTGTGCCGGGGCGCGGGGGGCGGGATGGTAGGGAACCTGCGGCACCGGGCCAAGAGCCGATTTCCGGCGCCGGCGCGAGCGGGGAAACCTGGGCAATCCACCCCCGGCCCGCCGCGGAAATTGACTGGCCTGCAGCCTTCCCGCAGGCCGAAGACCTCGCTGGCGACGGAATTTCCGCGCCGGGGGAGCAGTGGTTCGGGGGGCAGTTCATGGGCGCGCGGAGCGTGGCAATTTTGGCCGGCGGGCTGTTGTTCGCCGCGGGGCTGGCCCGGGCCGGCGAGGAGCATGGCCGCCGGCCGGCCGTTCCCGGGCTGGTGCAGCAGGCCGGTTCGGTGCACCAGCAGGCGAGGCCCGGGACCGAGCAGCGCCGGGAACAGGCCCGCATCCCCGCTGGCCGGATGTCGGCGGCGGCCCGCGAGACCGTGGACCGGGCGGTGCGGGCGGCGACGATCCGGCGCAGCCTCGCCCCCGCGGTCGTGACCTGCGACGCCGCGTTTCTCGACTTCGCGCTCGCCAGGCCCGACGTGATGGTCGATCTGTGGCGGTCGCTGGGGATCAGCCGGCTGTCGCTCGATCCCGTCGCCCCGGGCCAGTGGCAGCTCTCCGACGGCTACGGCACGACCGGCAGCGTGCATCTCGTCCACCGGGAGCGGACCGCCACCGGTGGCATGTGCGTGTTCCATGCCCGCGGCGGCTACTCGGGGCCGCTATCGCCGCGTGATCTCACCGGCTCCTGCCTCGTGGTCGTGCGTTACGACGGCATCGGCCCCGACCGCGAGGGGCGCGAGCGGCAGCAGGTGGAGATCGACGCCTTCCTCGACGTGGACGGCCTCGGGCTGGAGATCGTCACCCGCAGCCTCCAGCCGCTGATCATGCGGTCGGCATCCGCCAACCTCCGCGAGATCTGCCTGTTCGTCTCCCAACTGACGACCGCCGCCGCGCGGAACCCGACCGCCATGGCCCGGCTCGCCGAGCGGATGCCGCGGACGCCGGCCGAGGACCGGCGGGGGTTTGGGGGGCCGGGCCGGGGGGGGGCGGCCGCCCCCGCCCCC
>JBIKKQ010000287.1:0-3237 GCA_044360305.1 Pirellulales bacterium | reverse complement strand
GGCCCGGCGGGCATTCGGGGCCCGGGCCGGCGGCCGGCCGCCGGCCAGCGCCGCGAATGCCCGCGAGGCGGAGGACATCAGCGACGAGATCGCCGGCCGCTGGATGCCGGTCGAGCAGCTCGACGCGACCCTGCGCCGCTGAAGGATGCCAGATGTCGCGGCGCAGCGGAGTCGCTCGGAGCCACCGGCCGGACCCTGCTTGCTGAAGAGCCATGGGCCGGGCTATCCTTCACCATCATGAAGTTCGTCGTCACACTCACGCAGGACGAAGACCGAATGTGGGTCGCGGAGTGCCCGAGCATTCCCGGCTGTGTGTCGCAGGGCGAGTCTCGTGACGAGGCGATCAAGAACGTCCGCGAGGCGATTGCGGCCTGCCTGGAAACCCGTGCGGAGCGGGGCATGCCGCTCACCGTCGAGACGCAGCAGGTCGAGGTCACGATCTGATGGCCCGGCTTCCCGTGTTGAGCGGAGCCGAGGCAGTGAAGGTCTTCCAAAAGGCTGGCTGGACGGTCGATCGGCAGCGCGGGAGTCACGTCATCCTCGTGAAGGATGGCCAACCGGCAACGCTTTCCGTTCCTGACCACAAGGAACTCGCGAAGGGAACACTCCGCAGCCTGATTCGCGCTGCGGGGATGACCACCGACTATTTCGAGACGCTCGCCGACGAGTGAACGTCTCGGTGGCAATCGGGCCTCGGTAGGGCCTATTTGCCGGTGGCGAGCTTGTCCAGCCGGCTGCGGATGACCGCCGCATCGTCCGCCGGCGCACCGTCGAGCAGGCTCTTCAGGTAGTCGGCATCCTCGGTGAGCCGGAAGGCCTCGATCGCGGCGTCGATCGCCTGTTTCGTGACGGCAGCGGCGACCCGCTGCTCGTGCTTCGTGATGAACTCCTGCAACAGCGGCAAGCGCTCGTCTTCCAGCACCATCCGCCTGCCGTCCCAGCCGAACCGGAGGTGCCGGGCGACCGGTCCCTCTTTCACGAACAAAACCTGCCGCTGCTTCCCGTCCGCCTTGACCTGCGGCTCGTTGCCGGCCTGGGCCGCGACAGCGGCAACGGCTCCGGCCACGGCCTCGTCATCCGCCATCGCGACTCTCATGGCGGATCCCGGCACGAGAGCCATGCCGAGCCCCATGCCAACGACGATGACGGAGGTCGCCAGCATGGTGCCGGCAGCGTGCATCGGCACGGATGGGGCGGGACGGGAACAGGGTGCCATCGTGTCGTTCTCCGGGGAGGGCGGGCGATGGGCAGCGGCGTCCGCTGGTCGGGATCGGTCGCTGTTTCGGCCGGCCGACCCTGACGGGCGGAGCGTACCATTTGGCATCGCCCCGAGTTGATGACGCGGCCGCAGCCTGTGGCGAACAGAGGAACGTGGCTGTCCCGCCCGCGCCGACGAACACGCCTGTCTCGCGCACTCAGCGGGTGGCGTCGGCCCGCGGCGTTGGCGGCGCGGCGGCGATCCGCGTCCGGGCCTCGGAGGCCACGAGATACGGCCGGCTGTATTCGGGCATGTAGCCCCGGGCACCACGGACCGTGACCTGCTGGCCGACCAGCGGCGCGATGTTGACGCCCGCCTGCGGCGTGACGAACACGAGCACGTTGTTCTGCTCGTCCACCAGCGCCCAGCGCGGCGCGTCGGGGCGGCGGGCCACCACGGTCGCCAGCCGGCCCGTCGTCTCCATCTGTTCCGGCGGCGTCCAGGTCGGACGGCCGTCGGCGGAACCGCCACCCGGAAGCACGCCGGGCCGGATCGGCCGGCTGCCGAGCGCCCCGAGACTCGACCACATGCTCCCCAGCCGCAGCGGCGACGTCTCGGCCGGCGGCGCCGCGACGAGCGACCGCTGCCGCCCCTGGATCGCCTCGAACCGCGACAGCCGGGTGTCGAGGGCCTGGACCCGCGTCCGGTCCGACTCGCTGTCGGCGCGGGCCGCCACCTGGCGGAGCCGTTCGCGGATCGGCGCCAGGTTCCACGACTCACTCGGACCGGTGACGGTGAGCGAAAGCGCCAGATCGATGTCGGCCAGTTCTGCATCCGAGACACCCGCCCCGGTCGGGCCGCTGGCCGCCTGCCCGACGGGCGTCGGCCGATCGAACACGCCGGCGCCGCGCGGCAGCCAGCCAGAACGGGGCTCGGCGGGCGGGGCGGCCGGACCCGACGCGGGATCCCCCTGCAGCCCCGGCGGATCGCCCGGCGCCGTCATCTCCGCCACCACCTGCCTGATCACGCCCCCGGCCTCGCGGAAGGCGGCGGCTGCCTCGCCGGCTGCCGCCAGTCCGGCCGCATCCGCCGCGGGCTCCACCTCGACGGCCAGCGACGCCGGCAGTTCCACGTCCGTGCCGCTCACCCAGCGAAACTCGCCGGACGGCGGTTCGATCCGCAGCCACATGCCGGCATGCCGGCCGGTCGGAATGACGACCTCCTCGATGACGGCCACGCGCTCGCCCGCTTCGAGCTTCACCTGCCCGACGTGCCGCAGGTCGTTGAGTTGCGAACCGACCCGGGCGACGACACCGTCGCCGGCGACGACGCCGGTGAACCTGCCCCGTGGCCGGCCTGCGGCCGTGCGCCCCGCGTCGTCCGCGACCTCGCTCGACCGCAGCCAGCTGAAACTCCCGCGCACCGGCCGCACGGCGCAGTACCCCGAGGAGTCGATGGCCCAGATCTCGACCGTCGCGCCGGCCGACAGACGCTCGGTGGGATAAAAATCGTCCCCCGGACCGGCGCGAAGCAGGGCCTGAGGCGACCGCACCGCGACGGTCACCGGCAGCGGCGCCGCGTTGGCGTCGGGCTCGGCCGCCGGCGACGAAACGCCGCCAGCCACGATCGACCACGTCAGCGCCGCAGCCACGAGGGCCGCCGCCCGCGCGGCCGTCGGCATGCCGACGCCGGCTCTCCCTCGGATCGTCGAATCCATCCGTGGATCCTGTCTGGAGTGGATGCCGCCTGCATCGCTCCCCGCGGGCCGGCGGTGCGTTCCGTCGGCCGACGCGGGATTCAAAAAAAGCGCGTAGACGGGGCTTGGGCGTCCTCGTCTACGCGCTCCGGAACCGGGCGGCCGGAGCCGCCCCTCCGATCCCCTTGTAGTCCACCGGGCGCGACCGCTCAAGCCGCTTTTTTTCGCCCGTCCGCAGCCCCCGGACGGCCCCGGAGGAGAGCCCGAAAACCGGCCTGTTCCCCGGGAAAAAAGCCCCCGGGCGGTTCAGGGGCTCTGGGCCGGCTGGGCGCCGGGCCACGGG
>JBIKKQ010000048.1:0-20452 GCA_044360305.1 Pirellulales bacterium | reverse complement strand
TCGTAGACGGGCTTGCAGACCGTGTAGGGGATTTCCTTGGTCATCGTCTCGTAGACCGGCTTGCAGACGGTGTAGGTCTGCTCGCGGGTTTCGTAGACGGGCTTGCAGACCGTGTAGGGGATTTCCCGGGTCCGGGTCTCGTAGACGGGCTTGCAGACCGTGTACACCTGCTCGCGGGTCTCGTAGACCGGCTTGCAGACCGTGTACGGGATCTCCTTGCTGATCGTCTCGTAGACGGGCTTGCAGACCGTGGAGCGGATCTCGCGGGTCCGGGTCTCGTAGACCGGCTTGAGCACCGTGTAGGGGATTTCCCTGGTGATCGTCTCCCACACCGGCTTGCAGACGGTGTAGTTGACGGTCCGGCTGCGGGTCTCCCAGACCGGTCGGCTGACGGTGTACTCGACCTCCTTGAACGACCGCTCCGTCTCGTAGCGGACGCAGTCGATCTCGCGCTGCTCGACGACCCGCTCGCAGATCGTCTTGTAGCAGGTGTATTCCTGCTGCTCGTAGACGACGTCCTTGACGAGCCGCGTGCCGCAGGCCGGCGCCTCGGCGCCGCTCTCGCAGGCGGAGCATCCCGCGCGGGCCTCGGCGAAACCGACCGCCGTCACCCGCGGGCCGGCGTGCCGAAAGCTGGCCAGCCCGCAATAGCCGGCCTCGGCCGACGTGCCCCACGACACCATGCCGGCCAGCGCCAGCACACACCACAACCAGGTCCGTTTCATGTCTGCGGCCGCTCCCGTGGGAGGGCTCCTGCGAATGGAAAAGGGATCGAGGCGGACCCGTCCACGGTCCGCCACCTCAACCATCGGCCACAAACTCGACGCAGATCGACCATTTCCCGCGACCAGCCGATTTTTTCCAGAACCCCAGCAGCCGTACAACCCGCGCAAACCGACCGCAGGAACAGGTTTTCTTGTTCCGGCTTCCTTCTCCGGAGGTCGGGGGTGCCCCTGCCATGCCGGCGGGCTATGGAAGCAAGCGCAGGCATGGATGCCGGAGCGCAGCGGACATGCAGTGAGCGGAGGGCCGGAGGCCCGGAGTGAACGTCCGGCGGCGTGGCAGGGGCACCCCCGACCCAGCCGGGCAAGCCGCCAGAAGCCGGTTTTCTTGGTGTTTTCGTGGTCCGGGGGTACAGTCTGGGCCGGGTCCGATGGTTCACCGGCGACCGCCATGACCGAATCCCGCCCCCAATCCGGCCAGCCGGGAGACGTGCCCTCCGACTCGACCGTCCCCAAGGTCGTCGTCAACCGCATCTCCCTCTACCTGCGGGAGCTACAGCGGCTGGTGGCGTCTGGAGAACACACGATCTCCTCCGGGCAGCTGGGCACGCTGCTCGGCTTCAGCGACGCCCAGGTCCGGAAGGATCTGGGGTTCTTCGGGCAGTTCGGCTACCCGGGCGTCGGCTATCGCTGCGACGAACTGATTCGGGCGATGCGCGACATCCTCGGCACCAACCATCCGTGGGCCGTGGCCATGGTCGGGGTCGGCAACCTCGGCCAGGCCCTGCTCGGCTACCGCGGTTTCGGCCGGCAGAACTTCGCGATCGCCGCGGCCTTCGACGCCGATGCCGCCAAGGTGGGGCGGACGATCCAGGGCCTCCGGGTCCAGCCGCTCGCCGAACTGGCCGAGACCGTCCGGTCACGGGGCATCCGCCTGGGGATGATCGTCGTCCCGGCCGAACGAGCCCAGGAGGCCGCCGATCAGCTCGTCGCCGCCGGGGTCGAAGGGATCGTCAATTTCGCCCCGGTGACGCTCGTGCTGCCGCCGGGGGTCGAAAACGTGGGCGTCGATCTGGCGATCGAGCTCGAGCAGCTGTCGTTCGCCGTCACGAACCGGCCGGGGAAGGGGCCGCCCGCCGAGCCGCCGGACCCGGCCCGCGCGGTATGATGATCGGGACGCCCATTACCCGGTGGTGTAACGGTAGCACAAGGGATTTTGGTTCCCTTTGTCTAGGTTCGAATCCTAGCCGGGTAATTCCCGCCGGGCCGTCTGCCGAACGCCGGCCGCTTGCCCGGGCCGCAGGGGTGGTACACTCTTCGGTTTGGTTTTCCGCGC
The DNA here is from genome assembly GCA_044360305.1 of Pirellulales bacterium. Taxonomy (GTDB): domain Bacteria; phylum Planctomycetota; class Planctomycetia; order Pirellulales; family UBA1268; genus QWPN01. The sequence goes on along the minus strand of JBIKKQ010000048.1, from coordinate 18,394 downwards.
CCCGTTTCCCGCGCCTCAGGACGATCCGCGACGTGCCCAGTTCTCCCAGCGTCAGCAAGGCCCAGCAGAAGGCGATCCAGAAGGCCGACACGCTCATCGAGGCCCTCGGCTGGATCCGCAAGTTTCGCGACACGACGACCGTGATCAAGCTCGGCGGCAGCGTCGTCGAGCACCCCGATTCCCTGCGCCACCTGCTCCTCGACATCGTCTTCCTGTCCACGCTCGGGATGCGAATCGTGGTCGTCCACGGCGGCGGCAAGGCGATCAGCCGGGCGATGGACAAGGCGGGACTCCAGCCGCGGTTCGTCCAGGGGCGGCGGTACACCGACGCGGCCACGCTGGCGATCGTCGAGAAGGTGCTGGCCACGGAACTCAACCACGAGCTCGTGGCCCGGATCGAGGAATACGGCGGCCGGGCGATGTCGCTCAACTTCCTCTCCACCAACGTCCTGTTCGGCGAGAAGCTGACGCTGCCGGGGCCCGACGGCACGCCGCTCGACCTGGGGAACGTCGGCGAGGTGACGCGGGTCGATCGGCTGACGATCGACAACCTCACCTACGCCGGCCAGGTGCCGGTGATCCCCTCGATGGCCGTGTCGGCCGACGGCGAGAAGCTCAACGTCAACGCCGACACGGCGGCCACGGCGGTCGCCGCGGCGATCGGCGCGGAGAAGCTCGTCGTCCTCAGCGACATTCCGGGGGTACTGCGCGACGTGGCCGATCCCGAGAGCCTGATCCACTCGCTGACCGCCAGCGAGGCCCGGCGGCTGATCGCCGACGGGACGATATCCGCGGGCATGATCCCCAAGATCGAGGGCTGCCTGGAGACGCTCGACCGGGGCGTCCGCAAGATCCACATCATCGACGGCCGCCTCCGTCACTCGCTCCTGCTCGAGATCTACACCACCAGCGGCGTGGGCACGGAACTGGTCCGTGACGACGCCGCCGGGTCCACGCCGCGGCCCGCGACCGCAGCCGCGGCGGTCCGCTGACGCCAGCCCCCCGGGCAGTTCTCCCCCGCATCCATCCCGCGAGCCCAGGAGTCCCCAATGGCCACCATCGATCAATCGCCCGCCACGATCGGCGCGAAGACGCAGGCCGTCATCGACACCTTCGCCCGGTACGTCGTCCCCAACTACCGCCGGTTTCCCGTCTGCCTCGTCCGCGGAGCGGGCTCCCGCGTCTGGGACGCGGAGGGAAACGAGTACCTCGACCTGTTCCCGGGCTGGGGCTGCAACCTGCTGGGACACTGCCCCGGGCCGGTCGTCCGCGCGGTGCAGGAGCAGGTGGCCCGGCTGATCCACGTGCCCAACACCTGGTACACCGAGCCGCAGGGGGAGTGGGCCCGGCTGCTGGCGGAGCGGTCGTTCGGCGGCCAGGCCTTCTTCTGCAACTCGGGCACCGAGGCCAACGAGGCCGCGATCAAACTCGTCCGCCTGCGGACCGACGGCCGGAAGTACAAGATCGTCACCTTTCGGGGCGGCTTCCACGGCCGCACGATGGGGAGCGTGACGGCCACCGCGCAGCCCAAGTACCACGAGGGCCTCGGCCCGATGCTGGCCGGCTTCCAGTATGCCCCGCACGGAGACCTCGAGGCGGTGGAACGGGTCATCGACGACCAGACGGGGGCGATCCTCGTCGAGCCGATCCTCGGCGAGGGGGGCGTGGTGCCGGCGCCCCCCGGGTTCCTCGAGGGCCTGCGCCGGATCGCCGACGAACGCGACCTGCTGCTCGTCTTCGACGAGGTGCAGTCGGGCTGCGGCCGCACCGGCCGGTGGTTCGGCTACCAGCACTTCGGCGTCGTGCCCGACGTGATCACGCTGGCCAAGAGCCTGTGCGCCGGGATCGCGGGGGGCGCGTTGCTCACGACCCCCGAACTCGCCCGCCACCTGCGGCCCGGCATGCACGCCGCGACCTTCGGCGGCAACCCGGTGGCCGCCGCGGCCGGCATCGCCGCGGTGAACATGATCGAGGAGGAGGGGCTGCTCGCCAACGTGGACCGGGCGGCGGCGGACTTCCGCAGCCGGCTCGAGGCCCTGCGGGCCCGCTGCCCGGCCGTCCGCGACGTCCGCGTCATCGGGATGATGATCGGCATCGAACTGGCGATCGACGGGGCCGCGGTCGTGCAGGAGTGCCTCGACCGGCAGCTGCTCGTCAACTCCACGCAGGGCCGGGTGATCCGCCTCCTGCCGGCGATGAACATCGGCCCGGCCGAGGTCGCGGAGGGCTGCGACCGGCTCTGCGCGGCCATCGAGGCGGTCGTCGAGCGGACCGCCGGGGGCTGACGTCATGCGGCACATCGTCGTTCCCGAGGACCTGTCGGCCGCGGAGATCGAGGCGGTGTTCGCCATCTCGCGCGACCTGCAGGCCAAGTTCGAGGCCGGGCGGCGGGACGCGCTCCTGCCGGGCCGCGTGCTGGCGCTGGTGTTCGAGAAGCCGAGCCTGCGGACGCGGGCCAGCTTCGAGGCGGCGATGGCCCACCTCGGCGGCACCAGCCTGTTCCTCGGCGCGGACTCGGGCTTCTCGTCGTCGCGGGAGAGCATCGTGGACTACGGCCGGGTGCTGAGCGAGTACGTGGACGCGATCGTCTGCCGCTCGAAGGCCCACGACACGATCGTCCGGCTGGCGGCGGCATCGAGCGTGCCGGTGATCAACGGGCTCTCCGACTACTGCCATCCCTGCCAGGCGCTGGCCGACATCTACACGCTCCGCGAGCGGGTCGGGCGGCTGGCCGGGCTGACGCTGGCCTTCGTCGGCGACGGCAACAACATGGCCCGGTCGCTGGCCGTGGTCTGTGGACTCATGGGGATGCGGTTCGTGCTCGCGGCCCCGCCGGCCTACCAGTTCGACGACGCCTTCCGCCGGCACCTGCGGTCGATCCTTCCCGACGCCGACATCAGCGAGACGACCGACCCGCAGGCGGCCGTCCGCGAAGCCGCCGTGGTCTACACCGACGTTTGGACGAGCATGGGGCAGGAGCAGGAGCGGGCCGCGCGGCTCGCGGCGCTGGCCCCCTACCAGGTCAACGAGCAATTGATGGCCGTATGTCCGGATGCGGTGTTCATGCACTGCCTGCCCGCCCGCCGCGGCGAGGAGGTCACCGACGGCGTGATCGACGGGCCGCAGAGCGTGGTGGTCGAGGAGGCGGCGAACCGGATGCACGTCCAGAAGGGCCTGCTGGCCTGGCTGCTCGGCCACGCCTGATCGGCCCGGGGACCTTTCCGCGATGGCGTCGGCCGGGTCAGGCGAACAGCCTGCGGATCGGCACGCCCTGGCCATCCTTGGTGACGTAGAACGGCCGCCGCTCCACCGTGAAGGATTGCGTGGGGGGGATGCCGAGGGCCGCGTAGATCGTGGCACGGAGGTCCTCGATCCGGACCGGATCGCGGACCGTCTTGCAGGGGTGCTCGTCGGCCGTCTCGCCGTAGGCGAAGCCCCGTTTCATGCCCCCGCCCCAGAGCAGGACCGAGCCGGCGTCGGCGAAATGCGCATGCATGCCGTAGTGCTTCTCGTCCTGCATGACGGCGGCGATCGCCGCGGTGCTGGCCTTCGTTCGCTTCTCGTCCTTGCCCTCGATCAGCGGGTCGCGGCTGAACTCGCTCGCCAGCACGACGAGCGTGCGATCGAGCAGACCGCGTGCCCGGAGGTCGCGGATCAGTTGGGCCACGGGCCGGTCGATCATCTTCTTGAGCGTGACCGTGCGGTCGTGGCCGTGCTCGTGGGTGTCCCAGTAGCCGAACGGCTTGTAGGGGACGTGCACCCCGATGAACCGGGCACCCGCCTCGACCAGGCGCCGGGCGAGCAGGCATCCCCGGCCGAACGGGCCCGTGTCGTACGCGGCCCGCGTCTTCTCCGGCTCCGCACCGATGTCGAACGCCCGCGACCGGGGCGAATGCATCAGCCGGCAGGCCTGCTCGAACGAGCGGAGCATCGACTCCTGCTGGTGGCTGGAGGCCAGATCCGCCGCCGGGCTGGCATCCAGCAGTGCCTGGAACTGCTTCAGCCGGTCGCCGACCGCCTGCCGCCGCTGGGCGCTCTCGGACAGCAGCCGGCGGGCCGCATCCTCGGGCTGGGGCACGCAGAACGGGCCGAACTCCGCTCCGAGGAAGCCCGCCGAGAGAAAACTCCGCAGGGCGGTCGCCTCGCGGCCCGCCTCCGCGAAGGTCTCGCCGATGTCGATGAAGGCGGGCACGTCGGGGTGCCGCGGGCCGAGCGAGCGGGCGACCACGGCCCCGATATGGGGCGCCGCCACGCTCAGCGGGGGCATGTAGCCGGTGTGCCAGTGGTACTGGTGCTTGGAGTGGGTGATCTTGTCCGTGACCGGCGTGGTGTAGGTGCGGACGAGCGTGCCCTCGTGCATCACCGAAGCCATCTCCTCCAGACCCGCGGTGAAGCGGATGCCATCGGCGGAGGTGTCGATCGCCGGAAAGGTGCTCAGCACCCGCTTCGCCTCGATGCCCGGGCGGAACGGCTCGTAGTGCTTCGGGTCGAAGGTCTCGGTGTGGGCCATGCCGCCGGCCATCCAGAGCAGGACGACGCAGTCGGCGGTGGCGGCGGGAAGCGGTTCGGCCGCCCGCACGAGCGGAACCCGGTCCATGGCCAGGGCCGCGGCCGCGGCGGGCCCGAGGCCGGCGAGAAAATCACGACGGTGGAGCGAACGGTCGTTCGCGCGAAGGTGATGGTTCATGCTGCCTACGGACTCCAACGGGTGACGGTGGTCGGCACAGTCGTACTTCCGCAACGCACACGCCCCCTAGCGGATGAGTTGAAACTCGGGGAGCATCATCACGGCCCAGATCACGTCCTCGAGCTGCCGCCTCTCGAACGTTTCCGCGGCGCCCGGCCGGCATGCGGCCAGCTCCTTCGCCGTCGGCCGGCGGCCGAGGAGCGTGAGAAACACCCTGTCGATCGCCTGCTCCGCCGGCAGTGCCGCCGTGGTTGCCATCGGCTGGTCGAGCAGGCCGCCCACGGCCGGTCCGTTGATCAGTTCGAGGGCGAGCAGCGGCGTGGCGTCGGCGCTGCGGGTCGTGACGACGACGTCGCGGCTCGGCCGCCCGAGCATCGTCATCAACGGGTCGTTAGGCCGCTTCCACGCCCGGGGCACGTTGTTGCCCAGCCTGCCGAGGGCGTCGAGAAACTGCTCGGCCGACAGGCGGCGGACCTCCGGGACCATGGAACACGTAGGGTGCGTTGACGACCTGTTTTGCCCTCACGGCTGCGGCATGATAGGCCTCCGACGTCATGATCCGGCGCAGGAGATGGCGAACGTCGTAGCCGTGGCTCGCGAAATCGCCGGCCAGCCATTCGAGAATCGGCACATCCCAGGGAGCGTGCTCCATCATCTCGTCCAGCGGCTCGATGAGGCCGCGGCCGAAGAGCCAGGCCCAGACGCGGTTGACGAAGGTGCGGGCGAACAGGCCGTTGGCCGGCGCTGTCAGCAGTTCGGCGATCCTCGCCCGTCTTCTTCCCGCGTCCGCCCCGGGGTCGATCGTGCCCAGGCCCTGCAGCGGAAACGCCGCCACGGCGGTCCGCCCGGTCGGGAGGTCGCAGCGATCGACGGGCATCCGGCCAGGACCGAGCGCGGCGGCCAGCCCCCAGGCGTCGGCCTGCTTCCAGCGGTCGAGGAAACTGTCGTGACACGAGGCGCACTTGAGCTGGATGCCGAGGAACACGTGGGCAATGGTGCTGGCCTCCTGCATCTCGGGGCCATCGGCCGCGGCCAGCACTTCCCCCGGAGGCGCGTAGATCGGGACCATCCGCTGGGTGACGAGGTCGCGGGCGAAGCGGTCGAGGGGCGGGTTGCCCAGAAGTTTTGCACGCAGGGTCGGCATCCCGGTATTGCCGTCCATCGCATCGTCGAAAATGCCGCCGGCCGCGTCCGAGCCGAACCGCAGATGATCACCCCAGAACGTCAGCCAGTGATCGACGAAACCCTCCTCGTCGGCCAGCAGGGCGTCCACGAGTCGCGGCCGCCTGTCGGGCGCCCGATCCGCCAGGAACGCCACGAGGTCATCGGCCGGCAACGGCCGGCCCACGACGTCGAAGGCAGCACGGCGGGCGAAGACCTCGTCGCTCACGGCCGCGGGGGCCGCGATGCCCTGCCTGCGCCGGTAGTCGGCCAACAGCCGATCGAGCGGGTTGCCGTCGCCTGCTGGCACGACGACCTCCGCGAGTTTCAGCGGGTAGGGATCGGGCTCCTTCCAGACGGCGCCGGCGTCGATCCACTTCCGCAGAGTTGCGATCTCGGCGTCGTCGAGACGATCTCCCTCGGGGGGCATGGCCTCGCTGCGGTCGGCAGCCGTCACCCGGGCGATGAGGAGCGAGCGGGCGGCGTCCTCGGGGACGATGGCCGGGCCGCCGTCACCGCCGCGCAGCAGCGCGGCCCGGTCGGTCAGCGAGAGATTGCCGTCAGGCTTGTCGCCCGCGTGGCAACGGAAGCATTTCCGCGCCAGGATGGGCATCACTCCGGCCTGGAAATCGACATCCGCAGCCGGTGCACGGGCCGCCAGGCCGCAGACGACCGCGATCAACGTGAGGCCGGTGTGCCGAACCATGATCAGCGGCTGTCAGGCCGGGATGGCGCGGGCGCCGGGGAGGGAGACACGCCGGCCCCCTCCTTTTTCACTCCAGGTTTCTCCTCGAGGATGATCGAGGCGGAGTTGATGCAGTACCGCAGCCCGGTCGGGGGCGGGCCGTCGTTGAACACGTGGCCGAGGTGGGCGCCGCACCGCCGGCAGGTGACCTCCGTCCGCACCATGCCGTGCGACCGGTCCATGTGCTCGGCGATCGCCTTCCCCTTCACGCCGTCGATCGGGGCGTTGAAGCTCGGCCAGCCGCAGCCGCTGTGAAACTTCTCCCCCGAGGCGAACAGCGGCTCGCCGCAGCAGACGCAGCGGTAGGTGCCGGGGGTCTCGGTGTCGGTGTATTTTCCCGTAAAGGCCCGCTCCGTCCCCTTCTTGCGCGTGACCTCGAACTGCATCGCCGTCAGCCGCTTCCGCCACTCGTCGTCGGTCTTGGGGATCTCGGCGTCGGCGACGCGGCCCTTGGCCGCCGGGTTCTTCTCGGGATCCACGGCTTCGTGGTCGGGTGCGGTCACGCGTCTGGGCTCCTGTTTGGCCGGCGGTGCGGCCGGCGACGAGGGAAGGAAGCAGGCAACGGCCACCGGCAGCACGCAGGCGGACACCACCGGCCACGAAGAACGATTCCTGGTCATCGACGGGTCTCCTGTCAGGGTTTCGGTCACTGTTGTTTGGCCCGCGGATCGGGCAGGGTCTTCGGTTCATAGGCATGGTCGCGTTTGCGGACGACCTGTGCCTTGACGATCTTGTCCGGCGTCAGGCCGGGAATCCGCCGCCCCTGTTCGTCCTGCGTGCGGATCAGTTTGGGGAGCACGTCGAAGCCGGACACCACCCGGCCGAACACCGTGTGCTTGCCGTCGAGATGCTCCGTGGGGCGGAAGGTGAGGAAGAACTGCGAGCCGCCGGTGTTCTTGCCGGCATGGGCCATCGACAGCGAGCCGAGGAAGTGCCGGCGGGCGCCGGCGGCATCGGTTTCGCAGGCGATGGCATGCCCGGGGCCGCCGGCGCCGGTGCCGGTCGGATCGCCCCCCTGGGCCATGAAGCCGCCGATCACGCGGTGGAACGGCGTGCCGTCGTAGAACCCCTTTTCGGCGAGGGCGATGAAGTTGGCCACCGTGTTGGGCGCCTCGTTCTCGAACAGCTCCACGACGACGTCCCCGGCCGTGGTCGTGAGCTTCACCCGCGGCAGGTCGTCGGCCCTGGCCTCCGCCTCCCGCCGCTTCATTTCCTCGGCCACCTTGGGCCGCTCGCGATCGATCGCCCGCCGCAGGTCGGCGACGTTCGCCGTGCTGCCCGACTTCTCCGCCTTGTCGAGCCAGGCCGTGGCCTCGTCGAGTCGCGAGAGGAACATCGCCGCCGTGGCGGCCATCAGCAGCACATCGCCGTCGGCCGCGCCGGCCCGGTCGAGCCGGCCGGCGATCTCCAGGGCCTGGCCCGGCGCGTCTCCCTGCAACGTCCGGGCGAGGACGGCGCCGGTGACCTCGCGGGCCTCTTTGTTTGCGGGATCGACGTCGGTGAGGGCGAAGGCCGCTTCCTCGAGCCGCCCGGTGGCGGCCCGCAGTTTTGGCTCCAGGGCCTGGGCCTTGCCGATGATCGCCTGCTTGTCGGCCTCCGGCTGCTGGTACTGGGCCTCGAGCAGGGTGAGTTCGCCGACGAGCGCCTTGAGGTCCTTGTTGGCGGCCGCAAACGCGGCCCGCGGTGCCGCGACGTCCCCCTTGGCGGCTCCGGCCGCGGGGGGCTGGGCGCGGGCCGGCGACCAGCCGCAGGCAATCACCAGAGCAAGCACGAGGAGCAGCGAAAGGGACGCGCCACAGGTCGCCGGACGGCCGCCATGAATCTGCTTCGGTGTCATGTCGCAGCACTCCTCCTTCGACTACGATAGCAGGTTTCGCCATCCCGAGGAAAAGGCCGCCGATGCCCCGTTCCGGACGTTCGCCCGATCGTCGCCGGCCCGACAGACCCGCAGGCGGAGACCCCGGGCAGTCGCCGGCCAGCCCGCCACGGATCATCGGCGGCGACCTGCGCGGCCGCCGGCTGGCCTTCGTGCCCGACGGGCCCACCCGGCCGATGAAGGACCGGGTCCGCGAACTGCTCTTCGACCTGATCGGCACGGACGTCCGCGGCAGCGTCGCCCTCGACCTGTTCGCCGGGACAGGAGCCCTCGGCTTCGAGGCGGTCAGCCGCGGCGCCGCCGCCGTCGTGTTCTGCGAACGCCACTTTCCCACCGCGGCGACGCTCCGCCGCTCGGCGGCCGAACTCAACGTCACCGCGCGGACCGACGTGCGGACCGGCGACGTGCTGCTCTGGGCCCGGCGAATGCCCGCGCTGCCGACGGCCGCCCCGTGGCTGGTGTTCATCTCGCCGCCGTGGGAGATGTTTGCCGAGACCCACGAGCGGAGGGCAGACCTGCTCGCCCTCGTGGCCGCGATCATGGCCGCGGCGCCGGCCGCGAGCACGATCGTGGTCGAGGCGGACGTCTCGTTTCTGCCGGCGGCGCTCCCCGAGGCGGACCGCTGGGAAACGCGGCCCGCACCACCGGCCGTGCTCCACCTCCTCCGGACGGACCGGCGGCCGCAAGCGGGCGGCTCAGGCTGAGCCGTCGGAACGCGAGGGAAAAAACCCGCACGTCGGCAGGGCGAAGATCGCCACCGCCAGACCCCAGAGCGGCTCCCCGGCGACGACGCCGATGAGCGGCCAGGCGACGAGGCCGGCGCGGGACACGGCCCGCTGCAGGGGCGCGACCCAGATCCCGATCATGAACGCGATCGCGAACGCCGGAATGAGGTGCGTCACCAGGTTCATGCACAGTTCCGACCGGGCGTACAGGGCGGTGAGATCGACGATGCGGGACTCCCGGCGCGTCGCCAGCCACCAGGCGGCCGTGCCGTCCCACCAGACGTCGCCGCGCAGCTGGGCGATGACCGCGGCCGCCGCGATCGCCGCGGCATGCACCTGGATCAGGCCGAGTGCGATCCGCGCCCGCACCGACGACTCCGGCGGCGCCGGTCGGCCCGCTCGGGCCGCGATCAGCCGATCGACCGAGAAACACCGGCCCGCCGGCCCGATCGCCAGGCACCAGAGCAGGACCGCGAGGCAGTCGTCGGCGCCGCCGGCGAGCATCGGCCCGCGGTGCATGAGCGAGGCCCAGAGGACGGCGGCCGCGACGGCGGCCACGTCCGTGCACAGGCCGACGAGCAGGCAGGCGAACACCAGCACCGTCCCGCCGAACAGTGCCTGCAGCGAGAGCGACGAGGTCGCATGGTCGAAGATGGAAAACCCTCCCGGGGGTCGCCAGCGGGCGGCAGTGGCGACGGGGATCGCGCCTTCGGGACCGAACCAGGCCGTGAGGTCGGCGGCCTGGCTCCAGAGCAGCAGCAGTCCGAGCGCGGCGGTGAGAATCCGCACGATCGCCAGCGGCCGCGGGTCGGCGGGCGTGAACCAGAAGCGGTTCCAGGCGGCGGCGACGCCCGCCGTCGCCGGCTCGGCGCGGGTGTCGCTCATGGCTGCGGATCCGTGCGGGGCACGGGCGGCGCGACTTCGCCCCGCGGTTCCGCCTTGAGCAGTTGCAGGTCGCCGGCCACTCGGCGGACGCGGGCGGCGAAGGCCCGCTCGTCGGCCGGAACCGATCCCGGCTCGGTCCGGTCCGGTCGGCCGGACCGCATCACCCGCAGATCGACGTCCTCGCAGCCCAGCCCCGGGAAACTCCAGGCAGCGACCGCCGCCGCAAGGTCGGCCGCATCCTCCTCCGTCGTCCGGGGCGAGGCGATCGCCCGCGCCAGCCGGCGCCAGCGGGCGGCGCGTTCGCCGCGGAGTTCGCCCGGCATCACAAGCGGCGTCGCACGTTCGGTGGCGCGACCGTGGGGCGCGATTTCGATGCGCTGGTCGGCGTCGTCCGGCTCGCCGTAGGTCAGCGGTTGCGCGAACCCGAGGTCCAGCCAGGCCGGCACCAGCCAGGGGGAAAACAGCCGCCCCTTGATCGTGCGGACGAGCCGCGACGTGCCGGCGTCGGTGTTGGCCAGCAGCGTCAGCCCCAGCCCCACGAGGTACGTCGCGATCGCCACGCTGACGAGCGACCGCAGCCACCCGGCAGGGAGGGAAGACGGTTCGGCGGAGTTCGAGCGCGGCGGCATGCGGACGGCCGGGGGCTGACGGATGGCTGCAGGGGCGGGGCCGCGGCCCCGTGCCGGACCCCGTGCCGACAGTCTGCTTCGCGATTCGCGCCGTCGCCAGCGTCATTTTTCCCGCCCGGCCGGTGCCGCGGCCCTCGCGTTGACAGGCGGCGGCCGCGGCGATAGGTTCGCAGGGAGAAATCGCCGGTTCCCAGGGACCCGCTCGCAGGCATCGCGACCCGCATGCTTCCTCGGGGGATTAGCTCAATTGGGAGAGCGTCTGGCTGGCAGCCAGAAGGTCAGGGGTTCGAATCCCCTATCCTCCACTGACGTGATGTCTGCGAGCGACGCGATTCCCGGGGACGTGGCCTGGCTGGACGGCCGGTTCATCCCCCGGGCGGATCTCTGCCTGCCTGTGGGTGATGCCGGGTTCGTCCTCGGTGCGGCCGTCACCGAGCAGTTGCGGACCTTTCGCGGCCGGCTGTTCCTCCCCGCTCCCCACGCCGCCCGGCTCGCCGCCTCGCTCGCGGCCGTCGGCCACGCGCCCGCCGCGACGACGACCGATCTCCTCGCGGCCGCCGACCGGCTGGCTGCCCACAATCACCGGCTGGCCACGGCCGCAGCCGCAGGTCGCGACCCCGGGCCGGACCTCGCCGTCGTGATCGTCGTCACGCCGGGTGACCATCCGGCGCAGCACGAAGGACGGGCGGGGACGCCCCGGGCCATGATTCACTCCTTCCCGCTCGCCTTTCGGTCGTGGGCCGCGGCCTACGAGGAGGGGGTCGCACTGCGGACGGTGTCGATCACGCAGGTGCCGGAGACCTGCTGGCCGATCCACGCCAAGGTCCGCAGTCGGCTGCATTATTTTCTCGCCGACCGCGAGGCGCGTGCGACCGAGCCCGGCGCGCGGGCCGTGATCGCCCATGCCGACGGCCGGATCAGCGAGACAACGACGGCGAACGTGGCGATCGTCCAGCGCGGCGCGATCGTGTCGCCCCCCGCGGCCGACGCGCTTCCCGGCGTGAGCCTCGCCCAGCTCGAGCGGCTGGCCGCCGCGGCGGGCATCTCCTGCCGCCGGGATTCGCTCCGCGTCGCGGACCTTGCCGCCGCGGAGGAGATCCTGCTCACCAGCACGCCGAACTGCATCCTGCCGGCGACCCGGTTCGACGGTCGGCCCGTCGGCACGGGGCGGCCGGGGCCGGTGCAGCGGCTCCTGCTCGCCGCCTGGAGCCGCGATGTCGGTCTCGACATCGCAGGCCAGGCCCGACTCCACGCCGGCCTCCCGGGCTGAACCGGGGACGCGGCCTGCCGGTCACGGCGCCGTCGGCGATCCTCCGGCGGCGCCGTGACCCTGCAGCCGGGTCTCCGTCTCGTTGAAGATTCGCTCGAACTCGGCCCGTGTCCGCGACGTGATCGACTGCACGTCCTGCACCAGCAGGTCAGGCCTGTCGTAGCCGAGGAGATGGGCGAGCTTCCGCTGCTCCTCCGGGGTGGCGGGGAAGTCGTGCCGCGCGGCGGCGTCGAGCAGCCGAAGCCGCCCCTCGATCGACCGCAGCGTGCGGTAGGCCCGCTCCAGGAAGGTGAACCGCTCCGCCGAGAGGTGGCCCGCCTCGTGGAGCAGGCCGAGACCGGCGAGCGTTTCCGTGGTGCGCAGCCGCGGCTCGCGGCCGCCGTGCACGAGCTGGAGCACCTGGACGACGAACTCGATGTCCACCACGCCCCCAGGCCCGCGTTTCAGATTGCTGGTCCGCGCGCCCTGCTCCATCCGGTAGCGCATCCGGCGGATCGCCTCCACGTCCTCGGCGGTCCACGGGTGTTCGAAGGCGGCGGCAACGCGGATCGCCTCCAGCCGGGCCACGGCCTCCGGCGGGCCGAGCACCGCCCGGGCCTTGACCAGCGCCTGCCGCTCCCACACGGCCGCCGGCCCGTCGGCGGCGAAGTAGCGGGCGAACTCGTCGAGCGGCAGGGCGGCCGGACCGCTGCGGCCGCTCGGCCGGAGCCGGGAGTCCATCTCGAACAGCCGCCCCTGCGGGCCGAAGGCATTGAACACCCGCATCGTGCGCTGGGCGAGTTCGCCGAAGAAGTGGGCGTTGCTCGTGCCCGCGGCGCCGCGACGTCGCGGGCTCGACTCACCGTCGTGGTCGTAGAGAAAGACCACGTCCACGTCGCTGGCGTAGTTCATCTCCCGGCCGCCAAACTTCCCCATCGCGAGCACCACGGCCTGCGCGGGCCCGCCGTCGCGGGCCAGGGGCTCACCGAGCCGGTCCACGAGCCGGCTCCGCTCGCGGGCGACCACGACGCGGACGACCGCCTCGGCGATCGCCGACAGGGCGCCGGTCACGCGCTCGGCATCCTCGCGGCCGAGGATGTCACGGACGCCCACGCGCAGCTGCTGCGACGCCTTGAAGGCGTGGAGGATCGGCTCCGCATCGACCGCGTTGCGGCACAGTTCCTCGAGGCTCGCCTCGAGGGCCGCCGGCGTCGGCAGCCGCTCGATCAGCAGGCTGTCGAGCAGCTCGTCGATCATGCCGGGATTGCCCACCAGCAGCCGGGCGAGGAACGGGCTCGACGAGCAGAGCTTGACCGTCAGGTCGAGCGAGGCGGGATTGAAACTGAACAGTTCCCACAGCACCCCCTTGCCGCCGAGCGAGTCGCTGACGGCGGCGAGGTTGCCGAGCGTCGCGTCGGGGTCGGGCGTCCGGCCGATCGCGGCCAGCAGCCGCGGGGCGATGGCGGCGAGAAAGTGGCGACAGCGCCTCGTGGACAGGAACCGGACCCGTTCCTCCCCGAGGCCCACCAGCGCCCGATGGGCCGCGGCCACGTCGCGAAAGCCGTGCCGGCCGAGCACCTCCCGGACGGTGTCGGCGGCCGGCTCGGGATCGAGCACGAGATCGACCTCGGGCTCCGGCGTGTCGTCGTCCGGAAAGGCGTCGTGGAGAAGATGGTCGAGGATTTTGCGGTTCAGGGCCGTCGCCTCGGCGAGCTCGGCCCGGAGCCGGTCGCGGCCCGCCGCGTCGCTGCCGTAGCCCATCCGGGCCGCGAGCCTGCCGAACTCGTTCTCGTCGGTCGGCAGGGCGTGCGTCTGCCTGTCGTAGAGGATTTGCAGCCGGTGCTCCGCGGTCCGCAGCAGCGTGTAGGTGCGCTCGAGGATTTCCCGCTCCTGATCGGTGAGCGCCCCCGCCTCCGCGAGCCGGCGGATCGCGTCGAGCGTCGTCCCGGTCCGCACCTCGGGCGTGTCGCCGCCGCCGAGGAGCTGGAGGAACTGGATCGTGAACTCGACGTCGCGGATTCCACCCCGGCCATGCTTGACGTCGTGGGATTCGCCGCCGGCCTCCCGCGCCCGGCGCTCGATCCGGCGCTTGAGTGCCTTGATGCCGCTGATGTCGGCGCGGGTCAGCCAGCGCCGGTAGATCCACGGCTGCAGCTCGGCGAGCAGCCGCTCGCCCAGCTCCCGGTCGCCCGCCACGCAGCGGGCCTTGACCCACGCCTGCCGCTCCCAGGTGCGGCCGAGCCGGTCGTAGTACTGGAGCATCGCCTCGAGCGGGACCGCGGCCGGACCGGCGGAGCCGTGCGGCCGGAGCCGCAGGTCCACCCGATAGGCCGCGCCCAGATCGGTCGGCTCGGCGATCAGCCGCACCGCCTCCTGGACGACGCGGTCGAAGAACTCCTGGTTGGTGCAGGGCTTCGGTCCGTCCACCCGGCCGTCGGCCGAGAAGACGAACACCAGGTCGATGTCGCTGGAATAGTTGAGCTCGGCGCCGCCGAGCTTGCCGAGGGCGATGACGGCGAGGCCGACCCGCTCCCCGCCCGGTCCCCGCGGCTCGCCGCGTCGCTCCTCGACCCGGGTTAGCGCCGCCTCGACCGCCGCCTGCACGACGCAGTCGGCCACGTGGGACAACTGGCCGACGACCGTCTCCAGCCGCTGGCCGGCCACGATGTCGCCGTACGCGATCCGGAGCAGTTCGCGGCGTTTGAACCGGCGGAGCGCCCGGAGCACCGCCTCGCCGTCGTTGGCGGTGCCGCGGCCGAGCAGACGCACCTCGGCCGAGAGCGCCGTCGCCAGCGTCGCCGGCTTCTCCGGTCGCCCCTGGTCGAGCCGGACCCGCTCCCAGGCCTCGGGATCGGCGATCACGATCTCGGCGAGGAAGGGGCTGGCGGCGAACAGCCGCAGCAGCGTGTCGAGGGCCGCTGGATCACGGTCGAAGAGCGTCGCCGCCGCCAGCGGACTGCGGACGCCGCCGACGAACCGCTCGAAGGCGACGAGGACGCGGTCGGGATCGGCGAGCCGGGGCAGGAGCTGCCCGAGTCGCCCGCAGAGGCCGGCGAGCAGGTCCGGGCCGAGGCCGTGGCCGGCGAGGGATGCGAGCATCCGCTCGGCGGCCGCGGGGTCGGCAAGCCCGGCGGCCCGCCCCCAGGCGGCCGCCGCCTGCGGATCGGCGAGCAGCCGACCGATATCGGGGGCGTCGGCGGCGCCCGCGGCCGCGTCGTCGGTCCGCCTCGCGTTGCGTCCAACGGGGGGCGTCACCTCATCCTCCGGCAGCCCGCCCGGGGAGCGAAGTCGCGATCTGATAGAGCGGTGGCGTCTCGGCGGCGAATCGCAGGCCGTCGAGCGGGACGGCGTCGGCGAGGCCGTCGGCGACGACGCCGGTGAGCGACCAGGCCGCGGCGGAGACGATGTCCACGTCCACGATCCGGCCGACGAGCCGCAGCGGGGCGTCGAACACCACGATCCGGTCGCACATCGTGCGGCCCGTCAATTGCGGCGTGGCGTCGGGCTCCGCGGCGGCCCTCCGCTTCTCGTCCCGGACCGACAGTCCCTCGACGAGCACCTGCTGGCGCGTGCCGACGAACCGCCGGTTGCCGGCCAGGCTGACGTCCTCCTGGGCCTCGAGGAGCAGGCGGTGCCGCTCCTTCTTGACCTCCTCGGGGACGTCGTCGGCGAGTCGCTCGTGGGCTTTGGTGCCGGGCCGCGGGCTGTATTTGAAGATGAACGAGTTCTTGAAGCCGGCGGTGCGCACGAGGTCGAGCGTGGCCTGGAACTCGGCGTCGGTCTCGCCGCAGAAGCCGACGATGAAGTCGCTGGTGACCGCCGCCGCTGGGATCGCCGCCCGGATCCGGCCGAGCATCTCCATGTATTCGCCGATCGTGTAGCCGCGCTTCATCCGGGCGAGCGTGGCGTCGGAGCCGTGCTGGGCCGGCACGTGGAGGTAGTGGCTGACCTTGGGGAGGTCACGGACGGCCGCGATCAGGTCGTCGGTCATGTCCCGTGGGTAATTGGTCACGAACTTGATGCGGTCAAGGCCGTCGATGCCGTCGAGGTGGACGAGCAGGTCGGCGAGTTGCGTCGTCCGGCCGCCGTCCGACCAGCGATAACTGTTGACGGTCTGGCCGATGAGCGTGATCTCGCGGCAGCCCTCGGCGACCAGTTTTCTCGCCTCGGCGAGGATCGTGTCGGGGGCCCGGGCCTGCTCCGGCCCGCGGACGTGGGGCACGACGCAGAACGCGCAGAACTTGTCGCAGCCGGTCTGCGTCCGCACGAAGGCCTGGAAGGGCGTAGTCCGCATGCCGGGGTCGCGGTCCGGGTCGTAGCTCTCGAAGCTCCGGGCGATCGCGTCCCGGCTCGACCCCTTGCGGTCGAGGCTCACCTCCTGCCGCGGCCCGCCGCCGGCGAGCACGCTCGCGACCAGCGCCGGCACCTGGTGCAGCTGGCCGGGGCCGACCACGAGATCGACCCACGGGGCGCGGCGCCGGATCAGATCCTGATCCTTCTGGGCCATGCAGCCGAGCACGCCGACGACCAGGTCGGGCCGCTTCGCCTTCTCGATCCGCACCCGGCCGAGAGCCGAGTAGATCTTGTCCTCGGCATGCTGGCGGACGCTGCAGGTGTTGAAGAACACGGCGTCGGCGTCGGCGCCGGACGTGGCCAAATCCCAGCCCTGGCGACGCAGCGCCGCCACCACGAGCTCGCTGTCGAGCACGTTCATCTGGCAGCCGACGGTCTCGATCCAGAGCCGCTTCCTCATGCCGCAGAGTGTACCAGCGGACGATCTGGCTGGCGGCGCCCGACGGCGGACGCGGACTAGGCGAGGATCTCGGCCAGCGGGCCCGCCTGGGCGTCCTTCGGCATTTCCCGGTCGAGTTCGCCGAACTTCTCCGCCTCCTCTCCCTTGACGCCCACGGCATGGAGCAGGGCGAGGTAGAAGTTGCGGATCGTACGGTTGCCCGCAGTCCCGTAGGCCGGGTACTGGAGGAACCGGCCGGCGGTCTTGATCCGGTCGCCGAGGCCGCCGACGAGCACCAACGGCCACTCGCTGCAGAACCCATGATGCCTCTCGCCGGAATCGCTCATCCAGACGATGAGCGTGTTGTCGAGCATCGTGCCATTGCCTTCCTTGATGGAATCGAGCCGCTGGGCCATCTGGGCGACCCGTTCGGCGTGGAAGCGGCGAATGATGGCAGTGTCCCGGATGGCATCAGGGGTCCCTTCCTGGTGACCGATCCAATGCCCTTCTTTTTCAACCCCCAGCGCCTTCCAGAGGTGGTACGAATGGCTGCATGAGGCGTCGATCGTGACCACGTTCGTCAGCCCGCCGGCGAGGGCCGCGGCCGCGATGGCGCACTGGGCCTCGAACCGGTCGGTGTTCTTGTCGCTCTTGAACTTGTCGGTGGCCGGCTCGTTGGCCTTGAGCCGATCCTTGATCGTCGCGATCTTGTCCTGACGGACCCGCATCTGGTCGAAGGCATCGAGGTAGCTGTCGAGCTTTTCCCGGTCCATCGCCGGGAGCGCATCGCGGACGCGGCGGACGTCGGAACGGATCCAGTCGAGGAGCCTGTTCTTCGAGTTGAATACCCGGGCGGCGTCCCCCTCGGCCACGCTGCCGAACAGCGTCTGGAAGGCGATCTGTGGGCTGCAGATCAACGACAGCGGCTTTTTCGCCGCGATCGCCGACGTGTTTGTCATGAAGACCGAACCGGCGGCCGCCGGCACGCCGAGGCCCACGACCGGAATGATGCTCGACTGGGCCGCGGCGAAGGCGTGGTCGACTGTCTGGCCGGCCGGACCCTTCCGCCAGTTGTAGCAGCCGAGGCCGCCAAAATTCTTGCTGTGATCGCCGGCTCCGGAGATCTTGTGGGACAGCTTCTGGATGATCGCCATCCGGTCCTTGAACGGCGCCAGCGGCGCGATCGGATCGGGGAGTTCGAGGTCGGCGAGTGGCCGGTCGATCAGGTCCTTGTTCTTGGCATTCAGGTCAACCCCCTTGGGCTGAATATTGTCCGGCCAGAGGCCGTTCTGCTCCATGAAGAAAACGATCCGCGCGGGGGGCGCCTGTCCGGCGGCCTGGGCGGCGAGCGAATTCAGGAACGGCTGGAGGACGACGGCCCCGGCGCCGAGCGAGACGCCCTTGAGGACGGCGCGGCGGTCGATGCGATCGGGGGTGAGGAACGAATGGGGGAAGCCGGTCATTCGTGCACCTTTTCTTCGGGGTGGTACCAGACCTGTCACAAGACTTTCGTGAGGGGACGCCGGGGGTTTGCAGATTTCTTCGACCCTGGCGACGCCATCGACGTGGGCTCGAGGGCGTCGCCCGGGCGTCAGGCGAGGATCTCGGCCAGCGGGCCCGCCTGGGCGTCCTTCGGCATTTCCCGGTCGAGTTCGCCGAACTTCTCCGCCTCCTCTCCCTTGACGCCCACGGCATGGAGCAGGGC
>JBIKKQ010000047.1:0-20725 GCA_044360305.1 Pirellulales bacterium | reverse complement strand
CCGACTTCTCAAATCGCTGCAGCCGCTGCCGCCACTCCGCCAACTTCCGCCGATCTCCCTGCCTCGCCATGGCCAGACTCCTTTGAAACGGGATGAATAAGCTCAGCCCGCGAGGCTATCTGGGCCGTCAAGAGTGGTTGTGGTGGGCGCTCACGGATGACTGGCCTGTCCTTCTCGTGGGGGCGGGGGCATACCGTGCGCACGGAAATTCGCGTACAACACCCGGTCTTCACCGCGTCCCCGAGGAACCGTCGCCGATGGAAGCCGCCGCCCGTGACTTTCTCTTCCGCCTGCTCGACACGCCGAGCCCGTCCGGCTACGAGCAGCCGATCCAGGCCGTCGTCCGCGAGTATCTGGCCGCCTGTGCCGACACGGTGACGACCGATTCCCACGGCAACGTCATCGGCGTCAAGAACGCCGCTGCCCCCACCCGGATGCTGCTCGCCGGCCACTGCGACCAGATCGGCCTCATCGTCCAGTACATCGATTCCGACGGCTTCATCTCCGTGCAGCCGATCGGCGGCTGGGACCCGATCCAGCTCGTCGGCGCCCGCGTGACCGTCTGGACCGCCTCCGGCCCCGTGCCCGGCGTGATGTCGCGGAAACCGATCCACCTGCTCACCGACGAGGAGCGGAAGGTCGTCCCCAAGATGAAGGACCTGTGGATCGACATCGGGGCCGGCGACAAGGCCGACTGCGAGTCGGTGGTCCGGATCGGCGACTGCGTGACGCTGGAACTCAAGGCCCAGATGCTGCGGAGGAACCTCGCCTGCTCGGTGGCCATGGACGACAAGGTCGGACTGTGGGTGGTGCTCGAGGCGTTTCGCCGGGCGGTCGCCGCCGGCCCCCTGCCCTGCGGCCTGTTCGTGGCCTCGACGGTGCAGGAGGAAATCGGCCTGCGGGGCGCTCAGACCAGCTGCCATGCGGTCGATCCCCACGTCGCGATCGCCGTGGACGTCACCCACGCCACCGACTGCCCGACGATCGACCGCAAGGCCGAGGGGGACGTGGCCCTCGGCAAGGGCCCGGTCGTGTTCCGCGGGCCGAACATGAACCCGCACGTGGTCGATCGGCTCCTCGCCGCCGCCAAGGCCCGGGAGATTCCGGTCCAGCTGGGGGCCAGCGGCCGGGCGACCCCGACCGATGCCAACGTGCTCCAAACCACCCGCAGCGGCGTCGCCACGGGGCTCGTCAGCGTGCCCAACCGCTACATGCACTCGGCCGTGGAGACGATCTCGCTCGACGACGCCGATCGGACCGCGGATCTCCTCGCCGCGTTCGTCCGCGGCCTCGAAGGCACGATCTCTTGGGCCCCGTGAACCAGGCCCCGCCCATCGGCACCAGGTCACGGTTTTCGCCGGTCTGCCAAAAAGGCATCCGGGGTCGGGCCGCCGGCCGGGGGACGCGGCGAAAAAGCCGGAAGAAGCCGGGCCAAATCGGGCTTTTGAGAGGTTCTGGATCGGCACGGCACGGCGGTTGCTCCCACGTTGGCCGTCCGCGGTCCGGACTGCCAACGGCGGTCCCTGCGGATCGGGCACCGGGCCGCGGCCGCGGTGATCCCCGGCATCGTTATTCGCCCTGTGCGTTTTCCGCCTTGTGAAGGAGTTACTCGTGGCAAAACAGATGGTGTTCGACGACGAGGCCCGCCAGCCCCTGCTCGCCGGGGTGGCGAAACTCGCCCGCGCCGTGAAGAGCACCCTCGGCCCGCGCGGCCGCAACGCCGTGCTCGACAAGGGCTGGGGCTCGCCCAAGGTCACGAAGGACGGCGTCACCGTCGCCGAGGACATCGACCTCGAGGACCCCTACGAGAATCTCGGGGCCCAACTCGTCAAGGAGGCCGCCAGCAAGACCAACGACGTCGCCGGTGACGGCACGACGACCGCCACGGTGCTCGCCGAGGCGATCTTCCGCGAGGGCATCAAGATGATCGCCGCCGGGGCTGACCCGATGGCGCTCGCCCGCGGCATCCACAAGGCGGTCGAGGCGGTCTCGAAGGCGGTGGTGGCGTCGGCCACGCCGATCAACGAGAAGAACAAGAAGGAGTTGATGCAGATCGCCACGATCGCCGGCAACAACGACCCCACGATCGGCAACGTGCTCTCCGAGGCGTTTCTCAAGGTGGGCAAGGACGGCGTGATCACCGTCGAGGAAGGGAAGCAGGCCGAGACGACGGTGGACGTCGTCGAGGGCATGCAGTTCGACCGCGGCTTCCTCTCGCCGCACTTCGTCACCGACGCCGATTCCCAGACCTGCGAGCTGGAAAACCCTTACATCCTCGTGATGGAGGAGAAGATCTCGGCGGCCAAGAATCTGGTTCCGCTGATGGAGGCGATCAGCAAGGCGGGCAAGCCGCTGGTGGTGATCGCCGAGGATGTCGAGGGTGAGGCGTTGGCCACGCTCGTGGTCAACAAGCTCCGCGGCATCGTCCAGTCGGTGGCCGTCAAGGCGCCCGGCTACGGCGACCGGCGTAAGGCGATGCTCGGCGACATCGCCGTGCTCACCGGCGGGCAGCCGATCTTCAAGGATCTCGGCATCGCCCTCGACGCGGTCAAACTCAGCGACCTCGGCCGGGCGAAGAAGGTGTCGATCGACTCGGAAAACACCACGATCGTCAGCGGTGCCGGCACGAAGTCGGCCATCGACGGGCGGATCGCCCAGATCCGCGAGGAGATCTCGAAGACGACGAGCGAATACGACAAGGAAAAGCTCCTCGAGCGGCTGGCGAAGCTCGCCGGCGGCGTCGCCCAGATCAACGTCGGGGCGGCGACCGAGACGGAGATGAAGGAGCGGAAGGCCCTGATCGACGACGCCAAGAGCGCCGTCCAGGCCGCCCTCGCCGAAGGGATCGTTCCCGGCGGCGGCGTGGCCCTGCTCCGCAGCGAGAAGGCCCTGGAGAAGCTCGACGTCGAGGGGGACGAGAAGCTCGGCGCCTCGATCGTCCGCCACGCCCTCCGCTATCCGCTGGAGGCGATCGCCGACAACGCCGGCGTGGACGGCTCCGTGGTCGTCAACCGCGTCCGGCAGATGAAGGGGAAGAACGACGGCTACGACGCCGACAAGGGGGAGTACTGCGACCTCGTCAGCGCCGGCGTCATCGACCCCGCCAAGGTGGTGCGGACGGCGCTGCAAAACGCCGCCAGCGTCGCCGCCCTGCTGCTCACGACCGACTCGTTGATCACGGAGATCCCCAAGGAGGAAGAGGAGCAGGCCGGCGGCCACGACCACCACGGCATGGGTGGCATGGGCGGAATGGGGGGCATGGGCGGCCATGACCACGACCACGGCATGTGATCCCGGGCCGGATCGGCCCCGCGGAGTGGGCGACCGGCCGTGTTCGACCAGCGTTCGAGAATCATCCAACCTTTTGCACGAGGAGACCTGAACCGATGGCTGCCAGCAAGAACCTGAAGATCCGTCCGCTCGACGACCGCGTGGTGGTCGAGCCCGTCGAGGCCGAGGAGCGGACCGCCGGGGGCATCGTCCTGCCCGACACCGCCAAGGAGAAGCCGCAGCGCGGTCACGTGGTCGCCATCGGCCCGGGCAAGCTGCTGGAATCGGGCAGCCGCGCCCCGCTCTCCGTCTCGATCGGCGACGAGGTCATTTACGGCAAGTATTCGGGCAGCGACATCGAGGTCGACGGCCACGACGTCAAGATCCTTCGCGAAGGCGACATCCTCGCCAAGGTCATGAACTGAGCGTCGCCCCCCGTTCCCCATTCACCCCACGCCGGATCCAGGAGACAGACAAGTGCCCAAGCAACTGATGTTCGACGACAGCGCCCGCGCCAAACTCCTCAAGGGCGTCGAGAAACTCGCCGGTGCCGTGGCCGTGACCATGGGTCCGACGGGACGCAACGTGATCATCGACAAGTCCTACGGCGGTCCGACCGTCACCAAGGACGGCGTGACGGTGAGCAAGGAGGTGGACCTCGAGGACGCGTTCGAGAACATGGGCGCCAAGCTCGTGAACGAGGTCGCCTCCAAGACGTCCGACCTGGCCGGCGACGGCACGACGAC
The DNA here is from genome assembly GCA_044360305.1 of Pirellulales bacterium. Classification (GTDB taxonomy): domain Bacteria; phylum Planctomycetota; class Planctomycetia; order Pirellulales; family UBA1268; genus QWPN01. The sequence goes on along the minus strand of JBIKKQ010000047.1, from coordinate 16,709 downwards.
GGCCACGGTGCTGGCCCGGGCGATCTTCCGCGAGGGCACGCGGAACGTGGCCGCGGGGAGCAATCCGACGGCCGTGCGCCGGGGCATCGAGAAGGGCGTGGCGGCGGCCGTGCAGCGGCTGATGGACATGGCCCGAAAGGTCGAGCGGCCCGAGGAGGTCGCCCAGGTCGGCGCCATCAGCGCCAACAACGACCGGGCGATCGGCGACCTGCTGGCCGAGGCCCTGCAGAAGGTGGGCAAGGACGGCGTGATCACGGTCGAGGAGGGCAAGACCACCGAGACCACCGTCCGGTTCGTGGACGGCATGCAGTTCGACAAGGGCTTCGTCTCGCCCTACTTCGTCAACAAGCCCGCCGAGATGGAGTGCCAGCTCGACGATGCCGTGATCCTGATCCACGAGAAGAAGATCTCGAACCTCCGCGACCTCGTCCCGCTCCTCGAGAAGGTCGTGCAGTCGGGCAAGCCGCTGCTGATCATCGCCGAGGACGTCGACGGAGACGCGCTCACCGCGCTCGTCGTCAACAAGCTCCGCGGCGTGCTTAACGTCTGCGCGGCGAAGGCTCCCGGCTTCGGCGACCGTCGCAAGGCGATGCTCGGCGACATCGCCACGCTCACCGGCGGCACGCTGATCAGCGAGGACCTCGGGCTCAAGCTGGAAAACCTCGACCTCTCCCACCTCGGCAAGGCCAAGAGCGTCACGGTGGACAAGAACGAGACGACGATCGTGCAGGGGGCCGGCAAGACGTCCGACGTCCAGGCCCGCGTCGCCCAGATTCGCGGCCAGCTGGAGGCCTCCGAGAGCGAGTACGACCGGGAGAAGCTCCAGGAGCGGCTCGCCAAGCTCACCGGCGGCGTGGCCATCGTCTCGGTCGGCGCCGGCACCGAGGCGGAAATGAAGCAGAAGAAGGCCCGCGTCGAGGACGCGCTGCACGCGACCCGGGCGGCCGTTGAAGAGGGGATCGTCCCCGGCGGCGGCGTCGCCCTGCTCCGCTGCCGCGAGGCGGTGGAGAAGGCCCGCGGCCAGGCGAAGGGGGACGAAAAGATCGGCGTCGACATCGTCCTCCACGCCCTCGAGGCCCCGATCCGGCAGATCGCCGAGAACGGCGGCATCGACGGCGGCGTGGTGGCCGACGAGGTGGCCGGCAAGGATCTGCACATCGGCTACGACGCCAACAAGGGCGAGTACGTGGACATGTTCAAGGCGGGCATCATCGACCCCGTGAAGGTTGTCCGCGTGGCGCTGACGAACGCCGCCAGCATCGCCGGACTGCTGCTCACGACCGAGGCTCTCGTCACGAGCCTCGACAAGGACGAGGCCAAGAAGCGGCGGGTCGAGGGAGTCGTCCGTTAGTCGGCCGTGAACCGGGCGTGGGGAAAGCGGGCGGCGACAGGGATGTCGGGCGGAATGAACCGGTCCGGCGGCAGCCGGCGGGCAGGACCGCCGGCGTCGCGGTCGCTGGCCGGTGGCGACACGCGGCGGTGAACCATGGCTGAGCAGCGGGATTTTTACGAGGTCCTCGGCGTCGGCCGGCGGGCCACCGTGGCGCAGGTCACCGAGGCCTACCGCAAACTGGCGATCCGCTTCCACCCCGACAAGAACCCGGGGGACGAGGAGGCGGCCGCCCGGTTCAAGGAGGCCGCCCGGGCCTTCGAGGTGCTCTCCGACGAGGAACTGCGGGCCCGCTACGACCGCTTCGGCCACGCCGGCCTCCAGCAGGGGGGCGGGCGGCACGAGTTCAACGATATCGGGGACGTCTTCGAGGCCTTCGGCGACATCTTCGGTGGTGGGATTTTCGGCGAGGCGTTTGGCGGCGGCGGCCGGCGGGCCAATCGGCCGCGGAAGGGCCGCGACGTGTTCGCCCAGATCGGCCTGTCGCTCGTCGAAGCCGCCCGCGGCGTCACCAGGACGGTCTCCTTCTCCCGGCACGAGACCTGCGGCACCTGCGAGGGCAACGGCGCCCGCAAGGGAACGAAGCCCCAGCCCTGCGACTACTGCGCCGGTCGCGGCCAGGTGATCCAGTCGGCCGGCGTGTTCCGGCTGCAGACGGTCTGCCCCGCCTGCCGCGGATCGGGGCAGGTCATCCGCGACAAGTGCCCCGACTGCGCCGGCGAAGGGGTGCGCGAGGAACGGGTCGAGCGCCGGGTGACGATCCCCGCCGGCGTCGACAACGACGTCCGCGTCCGGCTCGCAGGCGAGGGAGAGCCGGGAAGCAACGGTGGCCCGCCGGGCGACTGCTACTGCGTGATCGAGATCGAGGCCCACCCGTTCCTGAACCGCGACGGACGCGATCTCCACTGCGAGGTGCCGATCACCTTTACGCAGGCGGCCCTCGGGGCGACCGTGGACGTGCCGACGCTCGACGGCCCGCGGCCGCTGGCCGTCGCCCGTGGGACGCAGAGCGGCGACGTCGTTCGCGTCCGCGGCCTCGGCATGCCGGAGGTCCGCGGCCGCGGCATCGGCGACCTCCACGTCCACCTTCACGTCGAGGTGCCGAAGTCGCTGTCGCCGCGGGCTGAACAGTTGCTGCGCGAACTGGCCGTCGAGGAGCATGCGGCGGTGACACCGAAACGATCGTCGTTCTTCAGCCGGCTGGCGGAGTATTTTCAGGCCCAGCGTGAGCCGGCGGCAACGCAGGACGAAACGGGAGACGAGTCATGAACGTCGATGCCGACCTGGATGAGGCGGACCGTGTTGAATCCGCCGCGGCGGACGCCGATGCGAGTCGGACGGACGGCGACGCGGAACTGCGGGCGGCGAACGAGCGCGCCCTTCGGGCCCAGGCCGAGCTGGAGAATTTCCGGCGCCGGTCGCGGCGTGAATTCGACGACGCCCAGCGGTACCGGGAGATCGACCTGCTCCGCGACCTGCTCCCCGTGCTCGACAACGTGCTCCGGGCGGTCGAGGCCGCGGACCGCACGGCCGACGTGGAGAGCCTGCGGGCCGGCTTCCGCATGACGGCCCAGCAGATCGAGAAACTGCTCGAGGCGCACGGCTGCCGGACGATCGATACCCACGGCACGTCGTTCGACCCGACGGTGCACGACGCCATCCTCCAACAGGTGGCGCCGGGCGTTGCGCCGGGCACGGTCGTCGGGACCGCGAGCCGCGGCTACAGGCTGCACGACCGGGTCGTGCGGCCGGCACAGGTGATCGTTGCACGGGAGGAGTGAGCCATGCCGACCTACGACTACGTCTGCGACGGGTGCGGGCACGCGTTCGAGCTGTTCCAGTCGATGACCGAAAGCGCGAAGACGACCTGCCCGAAGTGCCGGAAGCGGAAGCTCCGCCGGCTGATCGGTGCCGGCGGGGCGATCATGTTCAAGGGGTCGGGCTTCTACAAGACCGACTACCGCAGTGAGTCCTACAAAAAGGGGGCGGCCGCCGACTCCGCCGGTTCGTCCGGCAAGGACGGGGGTAAGGACGGGGGCTCGAAGTCCGCCGGCAAGGGACCGTCCAGCGGCGGCCCCAAGGGCGGGGATTGACCGATGCCGCGCTGCCCGGTCTGCGATGCCAGCGTCGATCTGCAACGCACGCCGACGGTGCCGTTCTGCAGCGACCGCTGCCGGCTGATCGACCTCGGCCGCTGGCTCGACGAGTCCTACGCCGTGCCGGCGCCACGGTCACCCCGGCCCGGGGAGCCCGCCGGGGACGATCCGGAGGACGCCGATCCGGCCTGAGCCGGGTCGGGACGGACGGGCTGACGTGGGCAACCGCGCGGCGCCGGGCCTATACTCCGACCCGCGTTCGCTGAACCGGTTGGTCCGCAGGAAACACGATCCATGTCGAGCACGCACGATCCATCGTCCGGAGTCGTCCACGAGGTGCGCTGGAGCGAGGCCCTGCCGTGGTGGCTCCTGTTCCGGGCCGCCGGGGCGGCCTTCTCTCCCACGGTCATCATTCTCGCCGCCCTCGGGGCGGTCGCGACCGGCGCCGGCTGGACGCTCCTCGACCAACTCGGCCTGCGTGCTGCCGGCGCGCCGACTGCGGCCGACGACCTGGTCCTGCCCGCGGTCGGCGTGCAGCACACCGCGCCGGCGGCGGCCCTGCCCGCGAGCCTCGCCCCCAGCCACCGGGCGGTGCCGTGGGTCGGCCAGCTCGCCCAGCGGCTGCCTGCGACCGTGGCCGGGCTGGTCTCCCTGGTGACGCTGCCGTTTCGTCCGTCGGCGTCGCTGGCCGACGTCGGGGCTGCCGCCGCCCGGGTCGGCTGGTTCGTCCTCGTGTGGTCGATCTTCGGCACCGCCATCGCCCGTCGCGTCGCCCTGAAGCTCGTCGGCGAGGATGCGCCCGGAATCGTGGGGGCGATCTGGTTCGGCACCCGGAAGTGGGTGGCGGCCTTCAACTCGGTGCTGTTCGTCCTCCTCGGCATCGCGGCGCTGTCGATTCCGGGCTGCCTGCTCGGGCTGTTGATGAGAACCGACTGGGGCCTGGCCTGCGCCGGCGCCGTCTGGCCGCTCGTGCTCCTCGGTGCCGTGGTGCTCGCGATCCTCGCCATCGGCGTCGCCGCCGGCTGGCCGCTGATGGTGGCCTGCGTCGGCGTCGAGCGCGGCGACAGCTTTCAGGCCATCTCGACGGCGTTCTCGTATCTCTACCAGCGGCCGTTGCACTACGCCTTCTACGCGGTCGTGGCCCTGGCGGTGGCGGTGCCGGCGACCGTGATCGCGGCCATGTTCGCCGACGCCACCGCGACGCTGGCGATGTGGGCCGCGAGCTTCGGCATGGGGCACGAGCGGACCGCCGCCGTGCTCGGGGAGCTCACCGCCCCGGGTGGCGACGGCGGCCCGTGGGGCGTGGCGGCGATCCGCTTCTGGTGCCGCGGTCTGGAGACCCTGCTGGCCTCGTTCGGCTGGGGCTATGGTTGGGCGATCGCCACGGCCGCCTACCTGCTGCTCCGGCAGTCGGTGGATGGCACCGAACTCGACGAGGTCGTGCTCGACGAGCCGGGGGCCGACGCGGCGGGCTGACCGCCGCTGGGGCCTCAGCCCAGCCAGCGCCGCAGGAGCGACGCGAACCCGCCGAGCAGTTCGCCGCGGCTCACCGCCTCGTCGCAGCCGGCCGCGACTGCCGCCCGCAGCCGGTCGCCGGCGACGTGCGGCCCGAAGGCCACGACCCGCCCCGGCCGCTCGGCCGGCTCCTGGACCAAGGCCGCGCGGGCCGCGGCGACGACCGGCGCAAGATCGCCCCCCTGCCCCTGGAGGTCGAGCAGCACGAGGTCGCAGGCGGGCAGGTCCGCGTCATGCATGATCGCCGATCGCTGTTCGATCCGGGCACCGGCCGCCGCGGCGAGCCCCGCCAGTCGGCTCGCGGCCAGCAGGTCGGGCGTGATCAGGAGGATGGTGGTGTCCATCGGGGGTTTTTCCGGGGCCGGGGACGTGCGGCGGGACCTACACGGCCTCCGGGCCGCGGACGTCGCGATAGATCTGGACCGCCTGATCGATCGGGAGGACGAAGAACCGGCCCGATTCGGGCCCCAGGGCGGCGATCACCTCGGCGAGCGTGGTCACCGTCCGCTCCAGAAAATCCTCGTTGACCGCGATCTCGAGGATCGTCTCCTGGGCCAACGCCCCCGGGCTTCCGAGGTCGTACTCGTGGGCGTCGCAGATCGTCAGCCGCGTCACGTGCACGGCAGCCAGGGCCTGACGCACGCATTCGACGGTCGCCGGTTTCACGATCGCGACCACGAGCCGCATCAGGCAATACTCCGGTGCCACGCGTCCGCCGGGCCGTGGCCCGCACAGGGTAGCATCGGGAGCGGTGGCCAACCACCGGCGGGCGTTCGATGCGGAGGCGATGGGTGCTGCGATGGACGACGTGAACGTGGAGGATCAGGCCCGGGCGCGGGCCGTCTGCCGGCGGTTCCTGCCCGCGGACCGGCTTGAACTCCTGCCGCTTGGCGCCGGCTTCAGCGGGGCCCGGGTGTTCGCGGTGCGGCCGGCCGCCGGACGCGGGGCTGACGCTCGTTTCGTCTGCAAGGCGTTCGCGGATGGCGTGGACGAGACGCGGGCGCGGTGGATCCACCACCTGATGCGCGGCCTGCGGGGCGCGGGTGTGCTCGAGGTGCCCGAGGTGGCCCGGACCGCGGACGGCGACACGATCGTCACCGACCCCTCCGGCATCCACTGGGAGTTGATCGAATTTCGTGCCGGCACGCCCACGGACGCCCCGACGGCCGCCCAGGCGCAGGCCGCCCTGCAGACCCTGGCGCGGCTGCACGTCGCCGCGGCCGGGCTCGTCGGGCCGGTCATGGGCCCGCCCCCCGCCGTGGCTCGTCGGCTCCAGATCGCGGAGCGGATGATCCGGCAGCCGTGGGACGCGCTGCGCTGCCCCCGCAGTCGCGCCGCTGAACCCGATCCCGGCGAAGTTTCGGGGGACGACCTGCGGGCGCGGCTCGATGCGGCGGTCCACCGATTCGCGACCGTCGGGCCGCGGGTCCTGTCGTGGTTTAGCCGCGTCGGCTTCCCGCGTCTGCCCCTCCAGCCCGTGCTCCGCGACGTGTGGGCCGAGCACGTCCTGTTTCGCGAAGGTGGACCGGCCGTGGGGGGGATCGTCGATTACCACGCTGCGGGAATCGACACGCCGGCGACCGATCTGGCTCGACTGCTGGGAAGCTGGAGGCCACCCGACGCGACCGGCCGGTCCACCGACCCGACGGCCTGGGAAACGATCCTCGCCGCCTACCACCGCCTGCGGCCACTATCGGTCGCGGAGCGGGCGGTCCTGCCCGTGCTCATGGCCACCGGGGTTGTATTCGGCCTCGACAACTGGTTTCGCTGGCTGATCGAGGAGAAACGACGGTTTCACCAGCCGGAGCGGGTCCTGGGCCGGATCGACCGGCTGCTGGAGGATCTGCCCGCCGCCCTCGATTTTTTGGCGGTTCAGGCAGACCGCGGCGGTTTGACCGGCGGAAACTGCAGTTTGTAGACTTTCCGCGACGACATTGCCCGACGGATCGGGGCCCGCTCCCTGCGGTCGCTCGTGGATTGACGGATCGCATGCGAAATTTTCCCCTCCTCTGCCGGTTTTTTGCGGCCTTGTTCCTGCTCTGGGGACCGGGCTTTTCCGGCCCGGCCCGGGGGGGAGACCTTGCGGCCCGGCTTGGTGTCGGCAGCGGGGCGGTCGTCGATCCTCTCGCGGCCGTGAACGAGGCGCTGGGGAGTCCGGTCGAGGTCTCGGCCGAGATCGAGCCCGGTGCGGCGGGCAGCCCCGACATGCTGGCCGTCACGGTCACCCTCGAGGAGGGCTGGCACCTGTACTCGGTGACCCAGAAGCCGGGGGGACCGAAGCCGACCCGCATCGCCCTGGCGGCCGATTCACCGCGGTCCGCGGTCGGCCCCTTCCGGCCCGACGCACCGGCGGCCGTCCGCCATCTGGATGACGTCCCGGCCTGGAAGGGCATTCCGCTGGAGGAGCATCACGGCACGGTGACATGGCGGGCGCCGCTGGGCCCGGGGCCGGCCGGCCCCCTGCGGGGCACCCTCAGCCTGCAACTCTGCCGGGACAATGCCTGCAACCCGCCCGAGACGATCGCGTTTACGACCGGTGCGGCATCCGCCGCGGTGTCGCCTGACTCCCCCTCTGCCCCGGCGTTGCCGGGCGGCTCCTTCGCCGAACAGGCGGTCGAGCGGTCGCATGCCCGGGTCCGGGTGAACACCGCCTCCGACGCGTCGCTCCGGATCGAGGTCGTGCCTGACGAGGGCTGGCACGTCTATCTCCCCTCGGGCTCGGCCGAGTCGGGCGTGGGCCAGGGAAAACCGACGATCCTGTCGCTCGAGGCCGCTGCAGCCGGCGGCGAGAAGATCGGAGTCACGGTCGTCGCGGCCCGGCCGGCCGTGGACAAAAACCTCGCCGCCCAGGGGGCGGTGGAGGGCCCGGTCGTGCTCGCGGTCACGCCCGGGAACGCGGCCGGGCAGGGACTCCTGCTCGGTCTGCAGACCTGCGACGAGGACTCGTGCGATCCGCCGACGGCGATCCGCATCCGTGCCGACGCCATGGGGCTGACGTTCGCGGCCGCCCGGTATCGCGACGCCGCCGCCCGTCCGCTGCCGATCGCCGTCGCCGCGCAGTCTCTGCCTCTGTCCGGTGCAGCGGCCCGGCCGGGCCCGGTTGGCACGACGGCGGCGGCCGGCGTCCCGACGGAACAACGGCTCTCGCTGCCACTGGCGCTCCTGATGGGCATCGCCGGCGGGCTGCTGCTCAACCTGATGCCCTGCGTGCTCCCCGTGCTCGGTCTGAAGCTGATGTCGTTCGCCCAGCAGTCTGGCCGCGATCGGCGCGAGGTGTTCCAGATGAACCTCTGGTACTGCCTCGGCGTGTTCGCCGTCTTCTTCTGTCTGGCGACCGCGAGCGTTGCCGCGAACATCGGCCTGGCGCGGGCGAACCTCTCGTGGGGGGAGCAGTTCACCTCGACCGGCTTCAACATCGCCATGGTCGGCGTGGTGTTCGCCTTCGCGCTTTCGTTTCTCGGCGTCTGGGAACTGCCGATCCCGGGGTTCATCGGGGAGAAGGCCGGCCACGTCCAGTCGCGCGAGGGGCCGGTCGGCGGCTTCCTCAAGGGAGTGCTGAGCACGGTGCTGGCGACGCCGTGCAGCGGGCCGTTTCTCGGACCGGTGTTCGGGTTCACGCTCGGCCAGCCGGTGGCCGTGACCTACGCCGTGTTCATGGCCATCGCCACGGGCATGGCCCTGCCCTACATCGTCATCGGCCTGGCGCCGGGGCTCGTCCGCTTCCTGCCCCGGCCGGGCGCGTGGATGGCGACGTTCAAGGAGCTGCTCGGCTTCGTGATGCTCGGCACGGTGGCCTACCTGTTCACGTTCCTGCAGCACGACTGGTTCGTGCCCACGTTCGTGCTCCTGATCGGCATCTGGCTGGGCTGCTGGTGGGTCGGCCGGGCTCAGGAGACCTCCGGCGTGGCCGGATTTGGCCGCTGGTTCCAGGCCGCGACGATCGCCGCCGCCGTGGGCACCGCGGCCCTGCTCCTCCTCGGGCCGGTGCGGTCGCTGATCGAGTGGCAAGAGCCCTTCTCCCGGGCCCGCGTCGCCGACCTGCAGCGCTCCGGCGCCACGGTGATGGTCGATTTCACGGCCGACTGGTGCCCGACCTGCAAGGTCAACCTGGCGTTCGCGATCGAGACGCGGCGGGTGCGGGAGGCGATCGAGCAGAACAGGGTCGTGCCGCTGCTGGCCGACTGGACCGACGGCTCGGCCGAGATCAAGCAGGCGCTCGAGGGTCTCGGCAGCCGGTCGATCCCCCTGCTGGCGATCTACCCGGCGGCGCGGCCGGGGGAACCGGTGCCGGCGCCGATCGTGCTGCGCGACCTGATCCGCGAGCGCGACGTCCTCGCGGCGCTCACGCAGGCGGGCCCGTCCCGGCCGGCCGGCGGCGAAGTCCGCTCCGCGGCGCTGCCCTGAGCCCGCGGCCGCCGACGGTCGGCTCCGTCCGATCGCGGCCTTCCCCCCGTGGAGCACGACCGCATGCCCGCCCCCTCCGAGCCTTCTCCAGAGTCGCCGCGGATCCGCACGACGGGGCAGCAGCTGCGGCGCCGCTCCTGGGCGGAGCCGTGGAAGATCAAGATGGTCGAGCCGATCCGGATGACCACGCCCGGGCAGCGGGCGGAGGCGCTGGCGGCGGCCGGCTGGAACACGTTCCTGCTGCGGTCGGCGGACGTGTACATCGACCTGCTCACCGATTCCGGCACCTCGGCGATGAGCGACCGGCAGTGGGCCGGGATGATGCTCGGCGACGAGGCCTACGCCGGAAGCGCCAACTTCTACCATCTCGAGGAGGCGGTGCGCCGGTACTACGGCTACCGGCACCTCATCCCCACGCACCAGGGCCGCGGCGCCGAGCACATCCTCGCCCAGGTCATGATCCGCCCCGGCGACACCGTGCCGGGCAACATGTACTTCACCACCACCCGGTTCCACCAGGAACATGCCGGCGGCCGGTTCGTGGACGTGGTGATCGACGAAGCCCACGACCCGCAGAGCCTCCACCCCTTCAAGGGCAACGTCGATCTCGCCAAGCTGGAGCGGGTCCTGACGACCGCCGCCCGCGTCCCCTATGTCTGCCTCGCCGCCACGGTGAACATGGCGGGGGGCCAGCCGGTGAGCCTGGCCAACGCCCGGGACGTCCGCGACCTCTGCCGTCGCCACGGCGTGCCGGTCATGCTCGACGCCACCCGGGCGGTGGAAAATGCCTGGCTGATCAAGTGCCGCGAGCCGGGGCAGGCGGACCGCAGCGTGGCCGAGATCCTGCGCGAGTTCTGCGGCCTCACCGACGGCTGCACGATGAGCGGGAAGAAGGATCCGCTCGTCAACATCGGCGGCTGGCTGTCGCTCGACGACGACCGGCTCGCCGAGCAGGCCCGCAACCTCGTGGTCGTGTACGAGGGCCTGCACACCTACGGCGGCATGGCGGGCCGCGACATGGAGGCGATGGCCCGCGGCATCGAGGAGAGCGTGCAGGACGACCACATGCGGGCCCGCGTCGGGCAGGTCGAGTATCTCGGCGAGCTCCTCCAGGCGGCCGGCGTGCCGATCGTGCTCCCGATCGGCGGCCATGCCGTGTACCTCGACGCCCGCCGGGTGTATCCCCACATCCCCCAGGACGCCTTCCCGGCGCAGCTCCTCGCCGCGGAGTTGTACCTCGACTCCGGCGTCCGGGCCATGGAGCGCGGCATCGTGTCGGCGGGCCGCGACAGGGACACCGGCAAACACCACTACCCGCGGCTCGAACTCGTGCGGCTGACGATCCCGCGCCGGGTCTACACCCAGGCTCACATGGACGTGGTCGCGGAGAGCGTCGCTGCCGTCTGCGGCCGGCCCGACAAGCCGCGCGGCCTGGAGATGGTGTTCGAGCCCGAGTGCCTGCGGTTTTTCCAGGCCCGGTTCCGGCCGCTGTGACGCCGCCGCCCGCTACTTCCCCGCGGCGTAGACCGGGCTGGTTTTGTCGGCCCGGGAGATCACGTAAGCCACGAGGTCGAGGATTTCCTCCCGCGACAGCCTGTTGAGCAGCCCCTTGGGCATGATCGAGACCGGCGACATCTTCCGGTCCTCGATCTCGTCCTTGCGGACGACCGTCGGCTCGCAGCGGGCCAGCGGATCGACCATGACGCGGATCTCGGCCGGCGTCTCCGCCATGATCATCCCCGTCACCACCTTGCCCGAGTCGAGCACGAACGTGTGCGACCGGTACTTGTCCGCGATCTCGTGCGACGGCTCGCAGAGCGACCGGAGGAGGATCTCCGGCGACTGCCGGGCGGGCGCGAGCCGGGTCAGATCCGGCCCCAGGTCGTTCCCTTCGCCGCCGAACTTGTGGCAGCCGACGCAGTTGGCCGCGGCGAACACCCGCCGGCCCACCTCGAACGACCGCCCCGCCGGCAGCGGCTTCAGGGTGGCGATCAGGTCGTCGTACTGCCAGTCGGTGTTGCGTCCCACGCCGGCCAGCATTTCGTCCCTGATCGGCAGCGGCGTGGCCGCGAGGTAGCCCTGCGGATTCGCCTCGTAGGCGGCCAGGTCGGGGACGACGTACATCGCGCCCAACATGCGCCGCCAGTGCCCCGGATAGGTGCAGACGTAGGGATACACGCCGGGATCCTTCGGCGTCTCGAAGGCGAGCGTCTGCGTCTGGCCGGACTCCAGCAGCCGGCTGGCGAGAAGCACCTTGTCGCTCTTGGGCACGTAGTGCCGGTCCTTGGCGTCGGCATCCCGGGCCGTGGCCTCGGCCAGCAGCCCCACCTCCGCCAGCGCCCCGGGCTTCAGGATCACGAAGTTGTGCGGCATGGCGTCGCCGTTGGAAAACCGGAACTCGACCGGCTTTCCGGCCTGCACGACGAGCGTCTCCTTGTCGAAGATCATTCGCTCGAACACGGTCCCGATCGCGATCACGCGGACGTCGAGGTTCTGCAGCCGGTCGGTGATCGCCCTGGCCCTGTCGGCCGGCAGCCGGCCGGCCAGGGCCCTGACGAGTTTCGTGGCCGCGGCCGCGGCCGGCGCCGTGCGGGCCGCCGCGGGCAGTCCGCTCAGGTAGCCGACCAGATTGTCGGCCAGCTCAGGAATCTCCTGCGCCGCCCAGGCCGTGTCCGGGAGCGTGCCCAGCGCGGCAATCGCCGCCGCCCGATGCCGGTCGGCCTTCACGATCGCCGTCAGATCGGCGAACTTCTCCGCCTCGTGCCCGGGGATCGCCGGCAGCGTCCGGATCGCCAGTTCGTGGACCGACTCGCCAGCCGCCGCGGGCCGGCCGGCACCGCCCACCGGCTCAGGCTCGAGTCCCGGGGGCAGTTCGAACAGCAGCGGCCGGACCGCCGCATAGAGGCGGCCACGCAGCTTCTCGTCCGCCACCCCCGGCACCGCGGCCAAAACGTCGCGCAGACTCTCCCTGGCCCGCGAGGCGGCCAGGAATGCCCCGTCGCCGGAACCGTCGGCACCGATCCAGGCGGCATACGCGGCCTGCCGGGCCGGGCCGGTCGCCCCCTTCGCGGCGAGGGTCTCGATCGCCGACCGCTCGGCCTTCAGCTGCTCGGAGGGCTGCTCGGCGAGCAGCCGGCCGAGGCCGGCGATGGCCTCGCCGCCGTTGGCCGCCTCGCGTCGGCGGATCAGGTCGAGCAGCACCGGCACATCCCCGGCCTTCCGCATTCCGGCGAGGCTGGCCACGGCCTGCCGGGCCGCCTCGATCGGCACCTTCGGCCGGTCGATGATCGCGTCGCAGACGGCCTCCGTCCGCTCGAGCCTGAGCAGGTCTTCGACCGGCGCGTGCCGCAGCATGTATCGCATCGCCGCCCCCGAGAGCGGCTGTTTCGCCGCCACGGCATTGCGGAGGACGGCGAACGCCTGCACCTTGCCCTGCGCGTAGGCGAGCACCGTGTCGAGCTCGCGATCGGTCGGCCCGGCGGCCGCCTCGAACACCGCCTCGGCGGCGGCCGGGCCGATCGCGGCGGCCGCCTTCACCGCCTCGGCCCGCACGAGCGGCGACGCATCGGCCGCCGCCGAAAGCAGCAGCGGGTTCCAGCCGGGGATTGTCTCCCCCCAGTGGCCGAGCGTGCGGATCGCGGCGGCCCGCACCCGCGGCTCGCCGGCGGCGAACACTCGCTCGAGCAACGCCGCGTCGGGGGTCCGATGCTCCTCGAACACCCACAGGCATTCGAGCAACGCCTGGGCATGCTCGGGGTTGGCCGGATCGAGCGGTTTCGTCCACGACCGCACGGCGGCCACGACGTCGGCCGTCTTCCGGCCGGACAGCTCCAGCCTGCCGCGATACCGGGTCGTGTTCTCCTTGGCGAAGAAGGCCTGCTGGAGCACCTCGGCGATCGGCTTTCCTTTGAGCCGCACCGGCTTGACGAGGGGCCGGTCCTTGGCGGTGACCCGGTAAATCCGCCCGTGGGAGTGGTCGCGGTTCGGGTCGCGCATGTTGTGCTGCATGTGACCGATGATGGCGTTGGCCCAGTCGGAGACGTACAACGCCCCGTCGGCACCGATCTCCAGGTCGCTGGGGCGGAAGTTCGGATCGCTGGACACGATGATCGGTTCGATCTCCTTGGCGACGATGTCGGCGCCGTCGTACTTCACCTCGTGCTGGAGCACGCCGAGAAAGCCGATCGTGTTGCAGACCAGGAAATTGCCCTGGTTCTTCTCGGGAAAGTGGCTGCTCGACAGGAGGCCGGTCGCCGCCACCGGCCGCACGCGCTTCTCGAACCACGGCTTGTTGCCCACGCCCCGGCCGATGTTGACGTAGCTGCCGACGCCGGTGGTGCCGTCGTTGGCGAACTGGTAGCCCCACTGGTCGAACACGTCGCCGTGGGGATTGGGGCCGATCGGGAAGTGGAATTCCACCTCGAACGTCCGCGGGTTGAACCGATGCACGCCCGTCTTGTCGGACCGCACGGTCCGCGTCGGCGTCTCCATGGCGGAGACGTTGAACACGCCCCGCGACCAGTACAGCCAGCCGTCGGGACCGATCAGCATGGCGTTGGCCGAATGGTGCGAGTCGGCGCTGTCGAGCCCCTGGAGGATGCGAAGTTTGAAGTCGGCCCTGCCGTCGCCGTCGGTGTCCTTGAGGAACCAGAGTTCGGGAAGCGCGGCCACGATCATGCCGCCCCCCCAGAACTCGAAGCCCGTGACGCTGTTGAGACCGTCGGCGAACGTCACGCAGCGGTCGGCGACGCCGTCACCATCGTCGTCCGGGAGGCAGACGATCTTGTCGAGCCGCGGCTCGGTCGGGTTCCAGTGCGGGTACGAGGGCCAGGTGGCGACGAACAGCCGGCCGTCGGGATCGACCGCCATCTGCACCGGGTTGACGAGTTCGGGAAACATCTCCTCGGAGGCGAACAGGTTGACCTGCATCCCCTCGGCCACCTTCATTTTGCCGATCGCCTCCCTGCCGCCGAGATATTCGTGCCGTCCTTCCTCGAGCTTGCCGGGGATGTTGGTCTTCACCTCCAGCTGCGGGGGCAGGTTGTCGTCCTTGACGACGAGGTCGCCCCCGCGGGCGATCGCCCAGACGCGGGCGTCGCGATTGGCGGTCATGACGTCGAAGATCTCCATCTCGCGCATCATGACGTCGGCGTTCGACTGGCCGAACCAGGCGAGCTTCGACCTTCCGCCGAAGACGTTGTAGCCGTCGATCACCCGGTAGCGGCTGAACCAGTAATGGTTCTTGTCGAGCACCGCCTGCCGCAGCCGCTCCAGCGCCGGCTCGGCCGCCGACTTCGCCCCGGGAAACACCGCGTCCATGATCACGTCGGCCACGGCCCGCTCGCCATCGTCGAGCAGGTGGATGCCGTTCATCGTCAGCGGCTTCGCCGCCTTGGCGTACAGCGCCTGCGTCGGCGCGAACAGGTCCACGAACACCACCCCCTTGTCCGCGCACACCTGCCGCATCGCGTCGGTGTACAGGGCGAGGTTCTTGTTGTTGGCGGAACCATCGGGCAGGTTCGGGTCGCGGAGGTTTTCGTGGGCGATCGGCGAGAAGAAGACGAGCCGCGGCGGCGACTGGCCGTCGTACTTCTGGCCGCGCATGCCGTCGATCGTCGCCGCCAGCTCGCGCTGGAATCCATCGACCTCCTTCGCCCCCTTGCGCAGCGCCTCGTTGTGGCCGAAGAAGCAGAACACCACGCTCGCCTTGACCTTGGCGAGCCATTGGTCCGGGCTGCCGAAGTTCTCCTCGCGATGCCGGATGGTGAGTTCGTCGCCGGCGAATCCGAGGTTGCGGACGACCAATTCGAGGTCGGGATGGGCGGCGTGGATGCGGGTTTCCAGCCAGCCCGAATGCTGCATCCGGTCGGCCAGCGCGTTGCCGATGACCGCGATGCTGTCCCCCTTGCGGAGCACGAGGGCCGGTTCGAGTGCGTTCAGCCGGGTCGGCAGGCAGGCGAGCGTGAGGCAGGCCGCCGTCAGCAGGGCCCGCCTGACGTCAGCCGTGGCCCGTGGCCGGCGAAGGGGGGCATTCTGTCTGCTCGTGGCGATGGCCGGCATGCGACGACTCCTCACGTGGCGACCTGCCCGTGGCACGTTCTGCGGCAGGCCGGATGAAACCCTTTCAGAATAGCATCGTAGGCCGCAGCGGTCACTGACCAGCCCGGCCACCGATCGGCGTTTTCAGCCGAAGCCTAGCCGACGCGGGGCTCGTCGGGCCGCGCCCCGCGGACGGTGCCGATCGGCCACGATTCGTGGCCCAGGTCGGCCAAACGCCGCTGCACCGACGCGGCGACGTCCTCCGCCACCACCAGCACCATGCCCACGCCCATGTTGAACACCCGGTCCATCTCGTCGGCCGCGATCGATCCGAGGGCCTGAATCCATGGAAACACCGGCGGCACCCGCCACGAGCCGTGGTCGATCAGGACCTGCACCTGTTCCGGCACGATCCGGGCGAGGTTCTCGACCAGCCCGCCGCCTGTGATGTGGGCGATGCCGTGAATCTTCCCGGCCGCACCGAAGGCGTCGAGCAGCTCCTTGACCGGCCGGGCGTAGAGCCGCGTCGGCTCCAGCAGGACCTCGGCCACGGTCCGTCCGCCGCAGGCCTCGACCCGGTCGCCGCAGGCCAGGCCGCCGATCTCGAACACCGCCTTGCGGGCCAGGCTGTAGCCGTTGGAGTGCAGGCCGCTGGAGGCGATGCCGATCGCCACGTCGCCAGCGGCGATCCGCCGGCCGTCCACCAGCCGGCTCCGCTCCACCACGCCGACGCAGAAGCCGGCGAGGTCGTATTCGCCGCGCGTGTAGACGTCGGGCAGGATCGCGGTCTCGCCCCCCACGAGGCTGCAGCCGCACTCGACACAGGCGTCGGCGATGCCGCGGACGAGCTGCTCGAGAAGATCGGGGTCGTCGTGCGACAGGGCGACGTAGTCGAGGAAGAACAGCGGCTCCGCCCCGGTGCACAGGGCGTCGTTGACGCTCATCGCCACCAGGTCGATGCCCACTGTGTGGTGGACGCCCGCCTCGACCGCCACCTTGAGCTTCGTCCCCACGCCGTCGGTGCAGGAGACGAGGAGCGGATCCTCGTAGCCTCGCGCGAACAGGCCCTTGAGGTCGAGCTGGAACAGGGCCGCGAAGCCTCCCTCGGCCCCGAGGACCCGCGGACAGTGGGTGCGACGCATGTGCGCCGGCAGCCGGGCCATCCCCTCGCGATACAGGTCGAGGTTCACCCCCGCGCTCGAATATGTCGCTCCCGCCACGGTCCGTCGCTCCTGGAGAAACCCGCTTGTCGCCGGGTGATCGCC
>JBIKKQ010000195.1:0-6168 GCA_044360305.1 Pirellulales bacterium | reverse complement strand
CGTCGAAGTCCCAGAACACGCCGACGCCGAGGAGGCTGCCGCCGAGGAACTGCTTGCGGACGAGACCGACGTTCGAGAAGAAGCCGCCGTTGACCGACAGGTGGCTGCGCAGGTCGGCCGCCCACAGGCCCCCGAGGTCGTCCTCGGAGTAGGGGATGTAGCCGCCGAGCGTCATGTAGGAGCCGTTGTAGCCGAGGCCGCGATCGGCGGCGTTGAGGCCGTAGTAGAAGAAGCCGGGGCCGTTCTGGTTGAGTTGCTGAAATCCCGCGGCCGCCCGATTGAGGACGCCGCCTGTCGGGCTCATCGCCATCTGGCCAGTCTGGGCCTCCGCGTCCCGCGGCGCGAGCATCATGCCCGCGCAGACCGCGGCAACGGCCGCCGTCCGTCGGGCGGTTTGCCTCCACGCCGTCGCCAGACGGCGAATCCGGCGCAGGCGTGCGGAGGACCGTGTTCCGTGGCCACGAAGGGATGTTGTGCTCATCGGGGTCGCGTCCCTGGCGGTGGCCGGCCGGCCGGACGGGTTGAGGCCCGCGCGGCAGAACCGGCATGATCGTCAGGAGTGATCGACCCGGCACGACCCGTTCCATGAGTCTTTCAGGCACCAAGGCCGGATTTGCACCCGGCACCGCAGGTTGCCTGGTTTGCCAGGCCCGCCCGGCCTTAGTCGATCCGAAACCGACTCACCGTGGCCGTGAGCCCGTCCACCGCGTGCTCCATGTGGTCCGCGGCGCTCTTGAACTCGGTAAGCGCCTCGGCGGCGGCCCGCGAGCCGTCGGTGAGGGTCACGAGGGCCGACGTGATCTGCTCGGCGCCCTGGGCCTGCGTCTGCATCCCCTCCTTGACCAGTTCGAACCGGCCGGACAGACCGTGAACCTTGTCGATGACCTGGGCGAACTGGCCGCTGATCCCGGCCACCCGTCCCACGCCCGCCTGGACGCCGGCCGCGAACTGCTCCATCTCCGCGACCCCCGCGTTCACCGCCTGCTGCATCTGCTCGATCAGCCGCTCGATGTCGAGCGTGGCCACGGCCGTCTGGTCGGCCAGCCGGCGGATCTCACGGGCCACCACGATGAACCCCTGGCCGTATTCGCCGGCCTTCTCCGCTTCGATCGCGGCGTTGATAGACAGCAGGTTGGTCTGGTCGGCGACCTTGGTGATCGTCGTGGTCACCACGTTGATGTCCTCGGCCCGCTGGCGGATCGCCGCCAGCCGGGTCGCGAATTCCGCCGTCGACGACTCGAGCTGGGCCATCGTCTCGCCGACCGCGACGAGGTCGCCGCGGCCCGAGTCGGCGAGCTGCGCCGTATCGCCCGCCAGTTCCGCCACCTCCCCCATCGTGTCGAGCAGCTGCTTGCCCGTGGCCGCGATCTGCCGGCTGGCCACGGCCGCCTCGCTCGTGCTCACCCCGAGGGAGGCGATCGCCGACTCCTGCTGCCGGCCGGCGGTCGCCAGCTGCCGGGAGGAGGCGTTGAGCTCGATGCTCGACCGCTTGACCTGCGAAACGATGCCCTCGAGGTTCGTCGTCATGCCGGCGAGGCTCCGCAGCAGCTGACCTGTCTCGTCTCCCCCGCGGACGTCGATGGTGCCCGTCAGGTCGCCCTGGGCCACCCGCTGCGCGGTTGCCACCGCCCGGCCGATCCGCCGGGTGAGCGTGGTGGCCAGCCAGCCGAGCAGGCCGAGCACGGCGGCGATGCCGCCGGCCGCCGCCACGGCCGCCATGACGAGCGAGCCGCGGACGCGGTCGAGGATGTCGCTCTGCCGCGTCTGCAGCATGACGGTCCACTGGCCGGTCGGCAGCCGGGCGGCGGCATACAGGCAGGGGGTGCCGCTTACCGGGTCGCGGGCATCCACGACCCGGTAAGCGGTGACCGAGGCGTGGAAGTCGGCGAGCAGGCGGCCATGGGGCGTGTCGGCCACCGGCAGTGTCCGCAGGTCGGTGTCGTTCGGCCCCCGGGTGGTCGCGGCGATCAGCCGCCCCTGCCGGCTGACGAGAAACAGTTCGACCTGCCAGCCGTCCTGCCGCTGCAGCTGCTTGAGCGTCTGGAGCCGCTTCGTCAGTTCGTCGAGGCTCCGATCGACGCCCGCGATGCCGACGAACCGGCCGCCGATGGTGATCGGATAGGTGTGCTCGACCATCAGGGTGATGTCGTCGTAGAGATACGGCTCGGTGACCAGCGCCTTGTCCACGGCCGTCGGGTCGGCGAGCCGGCGCCGGCAGCCCTCGTAATACAGCCCGTCGAAATCGGCGAGCTGCTTGATGCGGATCCGGGCGGGATCGACCGGGTCGCGAAAGCAGTAGGGGATGAACCGGCCCGTGGGGTCGAGGGCCTCGCGCGGCAGGGCGTCGGTGGCCGTCCCCGGGGCCGCGGCCTGCGTCGCCCGGACCGCGGCCGCGTCGCCGCCGTCGGCGTTCGGCTCGTAGCCGAACCCGGTGCCGAAGAACCGCGGGTTTCCCTCCAGCACCTCCCGGGCCAGCCGCAGCGACTCGGCCCGCCGGCCAAACAGGCCTGCTTCGGCCGCCTGGGCCATCGTTCGGGCGGCGGTCACCGCCTCCAGCGTGTCCCGGTCGATGTCGGCCGCGATGGCGTTCACGCGGTCGAGAAGAATCTGCCGGCCGAATTCGAGGAGCGTGCGCCGCGTCCGCAGATGGTTCAACGTCAGCACGCCGGCGAGGATCAGCGCCGCGGGCAGCAGGCCGAAGAGGAACAGCCGGGTGCGAATGCCGATCGGGAGCGGGGAAAATCGCATGGCGGGCGCGAGACGCGGGACAGGTTGGTGCCTTGCCGAAACCATAGGTTACCCTGACATTGCGGGCGGACCCGGTTCCGGGCCGATAACCGTCATCTCCCGCACCACCCGACCGGTTCCGGTTCGCGGCCGCGCCGGCCGCGGCTGCCGGCCGTACCCCGGCCGCGATTCCCACCATGCCGCCGCACCAGATCTCGCCGCACCGGACCTGGCAGCACCAGGACCACGACGCCCTGCTCTTCGACTGCGACGGCACGCTCGCCGACACGATGCCGGCCCACTACCGGGCGTGGCTCGCGGTGACCGTCAGCCACGGGATCGCCTTCGACGAGGAGCGATTCTACGGACTGGGCGGTCGGCCGACCCGCGACATCCTCGCGGCCCTCGCCGCCGAGGCGGGCGTGACGCTCGATCTCGATCGGGGCGTGGAGGCCAAGGAGGCGGCGTTCCTCGCCCAGCTCGACGGCGTGTCGGCGATCGACCCGGTGATCGACGTCGTGCTCCGCACGCGGGGCCGGGTGCCGATGGCAGTGGTGACGGGCGGGCACCGCGCGGTCTGCGACCGGATCCTGGCGCACCTCGGCATCGCGGCGGCGTTTTCGACGGTCGTGGCGAGCGAGGACACGACGCGGCACAAGCCGGAGCCCGAGCCGTTTCTCGAGGCCGCCCGGCGGCTGTCGGCCCGCCCCGAACGCTGCGTGGTCTGGGAGGACAGCGACCTCGGCATCGAGGCGGCCCGCCGGGCCGGCATGGAGTGGATCGACGTGCGGGCGTTTCACCGACCCCGAAGGGTGAGCCGATCAGAAGAGGGTGAGCCGATCAGAAGAGGGTGAGCCGATCAGAAGAGGGTGAGCCGATCAGAAGGGTGAGCCGATCATGAGCGGAACGAGCGTGACGATCGACGACGTGCGCCGGGCCCACGAGCGGATCCGGTCCGGCATCCAGCGGTCCCCGTGCCCCGACAGCCTGCCGTTGTCGGCGGCGACCGGCATGAACGTCGCCTGCAAGCTCGACCTGCTCCAGCGGACCGGCAGCTTCAAGGAACGGGGCGCCCGCAACGCGCTTCTGCTCCTCGACGCCGCCGCCCGGGCCCGGGGCGTGGTCGCCGCCTCGGCCGGCAACCACGCGCTCGGCCTCGCCTACCACGGCGGCCTGCTCGGGATCCCGGTCACGGTGGTGATGCCGCGGTTCGCCCCGCTGGTGAAGGTGGCCACCTGCCGGCGGCTCGGCGCCCGCGTGATCCTCGAGGGGGAGACGTTCGACGATGCCCGGCGGCACGCGGCCGAGATCGCCGCCCGCGACGGGCTCGACCGGATCCACGGGTTCGACGATCCGCGCGTGATCGCCGGACAGGGGACGATGGCCCTGGAGATCCTCGACGAGGTTCCCGACGTCGAGGCGATCGTCGTGCCGACCGGCGGCGCCGGCCTGCTGGCGGGCGTGGCGCTCGTCGCCAAGACGCTGCGGCCCGAGATAAGGATCGTGGCGGTGGAGACCGCCGCCGCGCCGAGCTTCGGCGCGGCGCTCGCCGCCGGCCGGCCGGTGCAGGTGCCGATCCGGCCCACGCTCGCCGACGGCCTGGCGGTGGGCCGGGTGGGGGATCTGTCGTTCGCCATCGCCGCGCCGCTCGTGGACCGGGTGGTGACGCTCGGCGAGGACGCGATCGCGCTGGCCGTGCTGCGGCTTTTGGAACTGGAGAAGACGGTGGTCGAAGGGGCCGCGGCTGCGGCGCTCGGCGCGGTGCTCGGCGACCACTGTCCGGAGCTCCGCGGCCGGCGCGTGGTGCTCCTGCTCTGCGGCGGCAACATCGACCTGACGATCCTCGACCGGGTCATCGACCACGGGCTGGTGGCCGACGGTCGGCGCTGGCGGTTCACGACCCGGGTCAGCGACCGCCCCGGCGGCATCGCCCGGCTGACGGCCGCGATCGCCGCGGCGGGCGCGAGCGTCCAGGAGATCGTGCACGACCGGGAATTTTCCGGGCCGGACGTGTTCTCGGCCAGCGTCCACGTGACGGTGGACACGGCCGACCGGGCCCATGCCGCGGACCTGTTCGCCGCCGTCCGGGCCGCGGGCTTCGCGGCGGACGTCGGGCCCCCGGCGGACGCCACCGTGAAGCAGGCTGCGGCCGCTGCGGCCGGCTGACGCGCGTGGCAGACCCTGCGGCCTGTGCCGGTCGGCCGGCCGGCCGCGGAAAGGACGAATCCCGTCCGGCCCGGCTGTCGATCTCCTTCGGTGCGGCATCGGGCCGGATGCCGCATGACGACAGGAGAGTCGATCATGATCAGCCCGTCCAACGGCCTGCTCGCATCCACGGCGAGACCCGTCCCCGCACATTCCGATGACAGCGAGCGCGAGCGGCTCCGCCAGGAACTGCTCCGGCGGATCATCGTCCGCGAGTCGCTCCGGCAATCGAAACGCGGCGCCGCGAAGTGAGCCCGGGGCGGGCCTGCCTGGGCGATCGCGAAGGAGGGGCGGATGCGACGCAGGGGTCGTGTTTCACGTCTTGGGGCGGCGGCCCTCCGCGCCGCGGTCGTCGTTGCCTTTTGCCAGCTGACGGCGGTCGGGCAGACGCCGGCCTGGGGCTGGGGCTGGTTCGGCAATCCCACGACCCGCTGGTCACCCGAGGCGGTGTCGGACTATCTGCTGACCGGCCAGAAGCCGCGGCCGGCCGTGGTCCGGATCGTGGCGCCCGAGCATGGGGGCACGTCGCTCGGTTCCGGCGTGCTCGTGGACGTCAACCGGTCCCAGGGCCTGGTGCTGACCAACTGGCACGTGATCCGTGACAGCCGGGCCGCGGTGCTCGTCCAGTTTCCCGACGGGTTCCAGTCGGCCGGCACGGTGGTCCGTTGGGACGAGGCCTGGGACCTGGCGGCGATCGTCATCTGGCGGCCACCGGCGACGCCGATCGCCATCGCCGCCGCCCCGCCGCTGCCGGGGCAGTTGCTGACGATCGCCGGGTACGGCCGCGGCACCTATCGCGAGGAGTCGGGGCCGTGCACCGAGTATCTCTCGCCGGGCGCCGGCCATCCGAAGGAGTTCGTCGAACTTCGGGCGACGGCCCGGCAGGGGGACTCCGGCGGGCCGATCCTCGACGCCGAAGGCAATCTGGCCGGCGTGCTCTTCGGCCAGAACGACGGCCGCACGCTGGGCAGTTGTTCGACGCGGCTGCGCGCGTTCCTCGCGTCGGCCGGTTCGCGCGGTTTCACGCCGACGCCGATGGGGGAATTTTCCAACGCCCCGTCAGCGGACCACGTCCCGGGACCGCCCGTGGCGCCCGCCGGCCGCATCGCCACCGCCGCCATCGATCAGGCACCTTCCACGCCGCCGCTCCCCCCGGCGATGGTGGCGGCCGGCGTTGATGCCGGGCCGTCGATCATCCCCGTGGTCGATCATGGAGCCGTGCACGTGGACGATGCC
>JBIKKQ010000194.1:0-6217 GCA_044360305.1 Pirellulales bacterium | reverse complement strand
CGCCCTCGAAGCCGTCCGGAGTCTAGCCGCGACGAAGGGCAAGAAGTTCGCGGTGATCGCCGACGAGGCCCACAGTTCGCAGGCCGGAGAAGCCGCTGCGAAACTCAAGGCGGTGCTCTCCGCCGAGGAGTTGGCGGAGATCGGCGAAGGGGGCGAAGTCAGCATGGACGACGTGCTGGCGGCGCAGATGGCGAACCGGGCCAAAGATTCCGGGATCACGTTCGTCGCATTCACGGCCACGCCCAAGACGAAGACGCTGGAACTCTTCGGCACGCGGCCCGACCCCGCCAGGCCTGCCAGCAAGGACAACGTCCCCGCGCCGTTCCACGTGTACTCGATGCGGCAGGCCATCGAGGAGGGATTCATCCTCGACGTCCTGAAGAACTACACGACCTACAAGCTGGCCTTCAGACTCGCCCACGGCGGCAAGGAACTGGACGACAAGGAGGTCGAACGCAGCGCGGCCCTCAAGAAGATCATGGGCTGGGTCCGGCTGCATCCCTACAACATCGCCCAGCGGGTCGAGATCGTCGTCGAGCATTTTCGAGAGCACGTGTCGCCGCTTCTGGGCGGCAAGGCCAAGGCGATGGTCGTGGTCTCCAGCCGCCAAGAGGCCGTGCGCTGGAAGCTGGCGATCGACAAGTACATCGCCAGCAGGAAGTACTCCATGCGGACCCTCGTGGCGTTCTCCGGCGAGGTGAACGACCCGGACTCCGGCCCGGACCCGTTCACCGAAAACAGCCCTTCGCTCAATCCCACGCTCAAGGGCCGGGACATGCGGGAAGCGTTCAAGGGCGACGAGTTCCAGATTCTGCTCGTCGCCAACAAGTTTCAGACGGGCTTCGACCAGCCGCTCCTGTGCGCCATGTACGTCGACAAGCGGCTGGCGGGCATTCAGGCCGTCCAGACCCTGTCCCGGCTCAACAGGTGCCATCCGGGCAAGGACACGACCTACGTGCTGGACTTCGTGAACGACACGCAGGAAGTGCTCGAAGCGTTCAAGACCTACTACGACACGGCGGAACTGGCCGACGTCACCGATCCCAATATCGTGTTCAACCTCCGGGCCAAACTCGACGCCTCGGGGCATTACGACGACTTCGAGGTGGACCGGGTCGTGGCCGTGGACCTCAAGCCCGGGGCCAAGCAGAGCGAACTGGTGGCAGCCCTCGAACCGGTCGTGGACCGGCTCCACCGACGCTACAAGGCCGCCCAAGAGTCCCTGAAGACCGCCCGGGACACGAAGACCGCCACGGCCGAAGAGGCTGCCAAGGGCGAACTCGACGCCCTGCTGCTCTTCCAGCGGGACATGGGCACGTACGTCCGGCTCTACACGTACCTGTCGCAGATTTTTGATTACGGGAGCACGGATATCGAGAAGCGGGCGGTGTTCTTCAAGCACCTCCTCCGGCTGCTGGACTTCGGCCGGGAGCGCGAAGGCATCGACCTCTCCAAGATCGTGCTCACCCACCATACGCTCAAGAATCAAGGCAAACGCAGCCTGCCCCTGAAGGACGGCGAGAACCCGAAACTGGAGCCGCTGACAGAAGCCGGCGGCGGGAGTCTTCACGAGAAGCAGAAGGCCCTGATGAGCGAGATCGTTCAGCGAGTGAACGATCTCTTCGAGGGTGACCTGACGGATGACGACAAACTCGTCTACGTCAACAACGTCATCAAGGGCAAGATGCTGGAGTCGGCCATGCTTCGACAGCAGGCTACGAACAACACCAAGGAGCAGTTCTCGAACTCGCCGGACCTCGACAAAGCCCTCGATGACGCCATCATGGACGCGCTGGAAGCCCACACGACGATGAGCACTCAGGCCTTGGAATCCGCAGAGATACGGAAGCGGCTGAAAGAAATCCTACTTGGGCCGGCGCAACTGTACGAGGCGTTGAGGCAGTAGCCGTTTTCCAAACCCCGGCCAGGTTCCGGGCATATTGAGTGAGTGCACACTAGCCATCAGGCCCATGCTGTTGGCCTCTTCTGGGCAGGTGCTGGCCCGCTTCAACGAAGCGGATCGCGAGGCCCTCCTGCCGCTCCCCGCTGGCCGCTTCGAGAACTTCCACGAGGCACCGGTTCGTTTCACCCCGAGGAGTTCCTTCCCGTGCATGACCAGCTTCGCTCCATCGTTCGCCAGCTGCGGCTCTCGGGGCTCGCGGGTTCCCTCGATGTGCATCCGCACCAGGCACAGCCCAGCGCCTCGGCCATCCTCGACCGCTTCCTGCACCACGCCGAGATCATCACCCTGCAGGGTCGTAGCTACCGACTCCGCAACCGCCTTGCCACCGCCCCAGATGCCGGCGCCGGTGCTCACTGGCCGGCACTTTTGGCGAATCGACTGGAAAACGTGTACGGAATGGAGATTGTTGGCACGATCCTTCTCCATGAGACGCGATTTTGAGGGTGTTCTCCGATCGTGGCGGCAGCGGGCGGATCGGAAACCGCTGGTGGTAAAAGGGGCTCGGCAGACCGGAAAGACCTATGTGCTCGAGCGGTTCGGGGCCGCCGAGTACGCCGCGGTGCATGTACTCAACTTCGAGGCCGACCCGCGGCTGGCCGCCGTCTTCGAGGGCGAACTCGATCCCGTACGCCCGGTCCGGGACCTCGCGCTCCTGGCCGGGTTCGATCCCCAGGCGACCATCGATGGCACGGCACTCCTCTTTTTTGATGAGATCCAGGCCTGCCCACGAGCGCTCACGAGCCTGAAGTACTTCGCCGAGCTGCTGCCGGCGGTGCACGTCGTGTCGGCGGCGTCACTGCTGGGAGTCGAACTGTCACGTGCCGCGTCGTTCCCCGTCGGCAAGGTGCAGTTGCACACACTCCATCCGCTCGACTTCTTCGAGTTTCTCGATGCCACCGGCCGCGGGGCCTATCGCACCCGGCTCGAGGAGCTGGCCGCGATCGAGCCGCTGCCCGCCGCCATCCATGCCGAACTGATCGCAGCCCTGCGGGAATATCTCGTGGTGGGGGGCATGCCCGAACCGGTGGCGGCGTTCGGTGAGAGCCGTGACTTTGCCCGCGCGCGGCAGATCCAGAAGGACATCGTGGCCGCCTACCGGCTCGACTTCGCCAAGCACGCGCCGTCCTCTCTTGTCCCGCGATTGGCGATGCTGTGCGATGCCATTCCCGGGCAGTTGGCCCGGGAAAACCGGAGGTTTCTTTTCTCGGCCGTCCAGCGTGGTGCGCGGGCACGCGACTACGAGGACGCGTTGCTCTGGCTCGAGCAGGCGGGGCTCGTGCATCGGTCATTCGCTGTGGCCACGCCAAAGCTCCCGCTTGCAGGTTACTGCAATCGTCGGCTCTTCAAACTGTTCGCCCTCGATGTGGGCCTGCTGGGAGCGGTGGCGAACCTTTCAGCGGCAGTCGTGTTGCAGGGCAACGCGGTATTCGAAGAGTTCAAAGGATCGCTTGCAGAGCAGTTCGTGGCCCAGCAGCTTGTGGCCGGCGAAGCGGCCGCCGACCCGCGGCCGCTCTATTACTGGCGGAACGAGAAGACGGAAACCGAGGTGGATTTCCTGATCGAGGACGCTGCGATCGTGCCCCTGGAAGTGAAGTCGGGGACGAATGCGCGAAGCAAGAGCCTCGCCAGTTACCGGCAGCACTTCGCGCCGCCGCAGGTCGTGCGGGCGAACCTTCTCAACCTGAAGGCGGATGGTGACACGATCAACGTGCCGCTCTACCTCCTGCCGATGTTGCCGCGATTGCTGCACACAACGCGTTGATCGGCAGGTCACGGCTCATCGAGACTCATCTGCAGCGCCGGCAGGACGCCGCGCAAAAAAAGCCGGCAGGGGCCATGGAAGGCAACGCAAGACTGCCCGCCTGGACGGCGGGCCCGCGCAAGAAAAAGCCCGCCCGGGCCAGGAGGGCCGGGCGGGCTGAAAATGGCGGGGACAGGATTCGAACCTGTGACCTCGAGGTTATGAGCCTCGCGAGCTACCGGGCTGCTCCACCCCGCGACAGTGTTTTGTGTTCGGCGGCTCGACGCTCCGGAAATCCAGGCACCGAGCCACCGTCATCGGCCGCGACTCCCCCGGCATCGATGAAGATGACTTGGAGCTCCAAACGACCGACGTCCATACTATAGACGCCGTTCAAGGCGAAAGCAACGGCCATCCTTTCGCCGGCCCTCATGCATCCGTTTCGCCAGGTTCGCCAGGCTGGCCCATGAACTTCGCCTCCGACGACGGCTGGCCACCAGACGCCTGGCCACCGGCCACACCGGCGACGCGGTCCGGCGGCGACGCCCCGGGCCGGAAAACCATCATCGGCGGGCTCCCCGGGCCAGATGACTCCGCCTGGGCCGGCCTGCCACGCAGCGGCCGCGAACCCGTCATCGTCGCCCCCTCCTTCCAGATCGCCACCGAAACCTACTTCTCCGAACCGCCCGACGCCGATCCGTTCTCCTGGCGGTCGCTCCGTGACCGGATCGACAGGTTCGTGCGCCGGAGCCCGCCGCTGACGGTAAGCATCTCGCTCCACGTCATCGCCCTGCTCCTGCTCGCCCTGTGGGTCGTCCGCGGCGAGCCCCCGCGCACTCCCAGGCTGGAACTGTCGTTCACATCGTCGCTGCCGGCCGAGGAACCGGGCGTGAACGTCAAGGTCGAACAGGAGCCCGAGCCGCCCCCAGAGCCGGAGCCTGTGCCGGCCGATCTGCCTCCGGTCGCCAATCCACAGGCGGCGCCGGCGCCGGTCGCCACCGACACGAAGGGCCCGGAGAAGGCGGCCGATGCCCGGGTGCCGGCCCCGGTCGTGGGCAGTCTGCTCCAGGGACGCGACGTCGGCAAACGCGAGGCGCTCGTGCGGGCCTTCGGTGGCACCGTCGAAACCGAGGAGGCCGTGGCGCTCGCGCTCGACTGGCTGGCGAAGCAGCAGCGAACCGATGGCCTGTGGAGCCTCACCGGCCCGTACGCCGACGGCGGCTCCCAGGAAAACCAGCTCGCCGCCACTGCGCTCTCCCTGCTCGCCTTCCAGGGGGCGGGCAACCTGCCCACGGAGGGCAAACACCGGGCCGTTGTCGCCCGCGGCTGGAGGCGGCTCCTCCAACGGCAGACTCCCGACGGCCGGTTCAACTTCGAGCTCCCCCTGCACCACACGCTCTATTCCCACGCCCAGGCCACGATCGCGCTCTGCGAGCTCTACGGCATGACCCGTGACGCGGCCTACGAGGTGCCCGCCCGGCGGGCCGTCGCCTACTGCCTCGCCGCGCAGGGCCCCAACGGCGGCTGGCGATACCAGCCCGGACAGGACGGCGACCTGTCGGTGAGCGGCTGGTTCATGATGGCCCTGAAGAGCGGCCAGATGGCCGGCATCGACGTGCCGCCCGAGGCCTTCGCGGGAATCGGCCGGCTGCTCGACACGCTGGCCGTCGATGGCGGCTCCCGCTCCGGGTACATCGTCGCGCGGCCCGGCGGACCGCCGGCGCAGGTGTCGCCCGCGATGTCGGCCGAGGGCCTGCTCTGCCGCCAGTACCTCGGCTGGACGGCCCGGGAGCCGCGGCTCGCGGCCGGTCTCGAACTGCTCGTCGCCCGACCGCTCGACTTCGCCGGCGAGCGCGACTTCTACGGCTGGTATTACATCGCCCAGGTCGCCCACCACGCCGGCGGCACCGCCTGGGACCGCTGGAACGACTCGATGCGCGCGGTGCTGCCGAAGGCCCAGCTCCGGGCCGGCCCCAACAAGGGCTCGTGGGATCCCGGGGGCGACCGCTGGGGCTCCGTCGGCGGCCGGCTCTACGCCACCTGCTTCTGCACCTTCATGCTCGAGGTCTACTACCGGCACCTGCCGCTGTACGCCGAGATCCCGGCGCTGCCGGAGATCCCCGCGGACCAACGGAAACGCTGATGCCGGTGGCGGGACCGGGCGGGCCCGCGTAGGTATCCGTCTTGGCAGGCCCGCCGCAGGAGGCGCGGGGGTCGGCGAACGCTCGAGGAGCATTAGGGCCGCCGCAGCCCGCAGCGACGAGACTTTTGCCGCCCCCGCGTTGGCGACGCACCGTCGTCCCATGCCCGCCACCGGGCCGCTCTCGGCGGCGCGGCCATCAAGCGCCCCACTGCCGCAGCGCCTCGTAGGCCACGATCGCCGCGCAGTTGGCGAGGTTCAGGCTCCGCACCTGCGGCCGCGACGGGATCGTGAGCAGCCGGTCGGCGTGGGCCGCCGTCAGCTCCCGCGGCAGGCCGCGCGACTCGCTTCCGAACACCAGCACGTCGCCCCG
>JBIKKQ010000046.1:0-21077 GCA_044360305.1 Pirellulales bacterium | reverse complement strand
CCCTCCGCTCACTCGGAGGTGCCTGCGCTCTCGCCCTCCGGGCTTCGCTGGCCACCTACGCCGGCTCGCTGGGCAAGGGCAACCCCTCACGGACTCAACCACCAAAACCGTCAACTACAACGTGCTTTCGGTAGTGTCAGTGGCCCGCCGGTTGCGGTGGTGCTTCGAGCGAGGCCAGGTAGGCGACGAGGTCGCGGAGTTCGCGCAGCGTGAGCTTGTCGCGGATGTCGGCCGGCATGCCGGAGAGGCCCGCCGCCCGCTCCTCGATCGTTGACTTCAGCACCGTGCGCAGCGAGCCGTCGGCGAGCAGCAGTTGGATCGTGTCGGTATCCTCGCCGCGCAGCGTGCCCGAGACGGTCGTGCCGTCGTCGAGCACGAGCGTCACCGCCCCGTAGCCGGGGGCGATCGCCGCGTTGGGGTCGACGATCGACTCCAGGAACGACTCGCGCGACCGCGAGCGGGCCAGGCCCGTCAGTTCCGGCCCCACGTCGTTGCCGCGGGTGCCGATGCGATGGCAGCGACGGCAGGAGACCTCGGTCTTGAAGAAGAAGATCTCCTCGCCGCGGGCGGCGTCGCCACCGTGCAGCGCCGCCCGCCAGCGGGCGAGTTTGTCGCCCGGCGCGGCGGTGAGTTTCTGCAGACGGGCGTCGATGGCGGGATCCTTGCGACCGCTGGCCGCCTCGATCACCTCGAGGTGGGCTGCGGCCGGAAGCGTGCCGGCGGCCATCCGCGCCACCGCGTCGGCGACGATCGCCGTGGCCTCCGGGCTCTCGACCCGCGTCAGGGCGTCGATGGCGGCCGTCAATTCGGGCAGGCTCTGGCCGCGCACCGCGTTCGCCGCCAACGGCAGGAACCGGTCGGGCGCCTGCCTAGCCAGGATCCGCAGGCCGCCGCCGCGCACGACGGCGTCGGAGCAGGCCAGCGCCCCGTCGAGCGCGGCGGGGAGTTCCTTGGTGGCGAGGCCCGCGAGCGCGTCGAGCATCTCCACGCGGCGGGCCGGTTCGAGCGATTCGTCGGCGACGGCCTGTGCGAGGAGCGGTCCGACGTCGGGGAAGCCATACGTCGCGGCGATCCGCAGCACGACGGGCCGCAGCGGCCCGGCCGCTTCGAGGAGCGCGGGCAGGGCCGCGCGGACCGCGGCCGCAGCCACGGCCTTGTCCCCGGCGGCCCGCGGGCGGATGCAGCCGAGGACCCGGTCCCGGTCCGCGGCCGCGGCCCAGGTTTCGAGGCACTCGAGCGCCTCCCGACGCACGGCGGCCGGCGTGTCGGGCCGGGCCGCGATCCGTGCGACCGCGTTGGCCTCGGCGGCGCCGGCGCGGGCATGGTTGGCGGCGATCACCCGTCGCCAGAGCGGTTCGGCATCGGGTGTCGGCCGGTTCGTGGCCGCCACGCCCCGGTCGCCGCCGACCTGGGGAAACCGGGCCGCGACCGCCGCCAGCGCGGGGTACGCCGCCTCGATCGGCTCGTCGTGGATGCCGCGGGCGGCCTCGAGAACCACGGCCGGCTCGGCGTCGTCGAGGCACCGGGCCAGTTGCGGCGAGCGGAGCCGGCGCAGGACGACCGCGACGGCCAGCCGCACGTCCACCGACGGGTCTGCGCACAGCGGTTCGAGCAGGTCGGCCCGGTTCGCGGCGGCCGGGGCGAGGCCGAGCCCGCGCCAGCCGGCGCAGCGGGCCAGCGCGGTGATCACGGCGTGCCGCAGTTCGTGGTCGCAGGTGGCGGCATCGCGCAGGCTCGTGCTGGCGTCGTCGCGGAGCAAGGCCACGAGCGCGGGAATGGCCGCCGCATTCCCCAGCCTGCCGAGGGCCTGGGCCGCGAAGAACCGCACCCGCGGTGCGTCGTCGCGGAGCCGGGCCGTCAGCCAGTCGGCCGCCGGGGCGTGCCGCAGGTCGCCGAGGCCGCGGCAGCACTGGGCGACGAGTTCCGCGCGATCGACGGGCGTCGCGGCGGCGACGTGTTCGGCCAGCCGGAGCAGGCCGGCGGCCGCCGGGGCGGCATGGGGGGAGTCGGCGCGGCCGATCTGCGCAATCGCCCACAGGGCATGGATTCTGGGCCGCACCGCCGCCCGTTCGTCGGCCGCGGTCTTTTCCAGCAGGGAGAGCGACTCGGCGGGGCGGCGGGCGAGGGCGAACTGGGCCCGGAGCCGGACCCGCATGTCCTGGTGGCCGAGCAGCGTGACGAGTTCGGCGGTCGGCCGTGCGGCGATGTCGCCGGTCAGGAGCCGGCGGGTCGCATCGCGACGCTGTTCCTCCTCCGGCGTCCGCTCTCCGCGGTCGATCCGATGGATCCGTCCCTTGCCAGCGCCGTTCCAGCTCTCCACGAAGTCGAGGACGTACAGGGCGCCGTCGGGGCCGAACTGGCAGTCGGTCGCCAGCACGTGTTTGGCGAACGGGGCGATCCCCTTGACCGCGAATCCGGCGCCGCGCGGGGCGACGGTGATCGCGTTCACGCCGCTGCGCGGGGCCGCGCCGCGGAAGTCGCAGAGGAAGAACCGGCCCGCGAACTCGGCCGGCAGCCCGACCCCGGGGTCGAAGCACAGGCCGGCGGGGCCGGCCGGCAGGTGGACGAGCGGCGGCAGGATGGCGGCCGACTGGCCGGCGAACGGCGGATGCCAGAGCTTCTCCCGGCTCCACGGGCCGCGGTCGGAGAGATACTGGAACGGCATCCGCCAGCCGCTGTCCGCCCCCTCGATGATCTGGACGAACCGGGCCTGGTCGCCGGCGTCGCTGTTGTTGTCGCCGGTGAACAGGTTGCCGAAGTCGTCGAAGGCGAGCTCCTGCGGGTTGCGCAGGCCCTCGTGGATCACCTCCAGGCCGCTGCCGTCCGGCTCGCACCGCAGCACCGCGCCGCGGTCGGGAAGCACGAGCCGATCGTCGCCCAGCGGGACGTTGAGCCCCCGGTCGCCGATGGAGAAGTACAGCCGGCCGTCCGGGCCCTCGCAGATGCCGTGCATGTCGTGGCCGAAGAAGGCGAACTTCACGCCGAAGCCGCGGTGTAGCGCGGTCCGCTCGTCGGCCCGGCCGTCGTCGTCGCGGTCCCGCAGCCGCCAGAGGTGCGGGATGCAGGTGTAGAACACCTCGCCGTCGCGGGCGAGGACGCCGGCACCGATGCCGTCGAGGACGTCGTTGAAGCCGTCGGCGAACACCGTCGCCTGTTCGAAGCGGCCGTCGCCGTCGGCATCGACGAGCCGGCGCAGCCGGTCGTGCTCGCGGGTGTAGTGGTCGAGTTTGTCGCCGGCGTGCTTCTTGATGTAGGCCAGCCGGTCCTCGATCGACCGCGAGGCGAGGTCGTCGGAGAGCCATTTCATGTGCCGGCGGTTGTCCTCGACCCCCTTTTCCGCGCGGAAGGTCTCGCAGACGAACATCCGGCCGCGGTCGTCGAAGGTGAAGGCGACCGGATTGGCGACGTCCGGCTCGGCGGCCGCGAGTTCCGCCTTGAAGCCCGGGGGCAGGCCGATGGCCGCCGTGCTCCGGGCGGCCTCGGCCGACGCGGGGGCGACCGTGGGCTGATACGGTTCGCCGGCCAGGCCGGCGACGGCCGCGATCACGATGCAGGCGGACAGGGGAAGGCGTGCGGTCGCCGCGACGCGGGCGGCCGTGAACCGGAAGGGGGCGTGAGGAGCCTGTGGCATGGGGGTTTTTCGCGGGTGGGCAGCGGGAATGACGACGTCTGAAGTATAGCCCGCGCGCATCACGCGGCGGCAGTGTGGAGACGCCTCCGCGCGGGGCTGGTCAGCGCGTGGCCGGGGCCGGGAAAAACCAGCCCCCCAGATCGACGGGCTGAAACTCGCGGCTCGCGGCCCGGGCGCCGAGGGCGAGGAACAGGCGCCGTTCGCCGGGCTCGAAGATCATCGATTGCAGCGTGAGATCCCCCTGGCCGGCGCGGGCGAGGAGTGTTTGCAGGCCCGCCCGGTCGAGCCGGCCCCAGCCGCGGGCGGCGTCGGTCGCGAGGCAGTCGTAGCGGGTGCAGCGGCCCGGCTCGTCGCGGTCGCCGCGCTGGTGGTTCGTGGACACGAGGGGGGCGTCGTCCGACGCCCTGCGGACCACGATCCCATCGGGAGCGATCTCCACCAGCGCCCGGGCCCCGTCCGCATCCATCAGCATCAGATTGTTGGCCG
Source organism: Pirellulales bacterium (assembly GCA_044360305.1). Classification (GTDB taxonomy): domain Bacteria; phylum Planctomycetota; class Planctomycetia; order Pirellulales; family UBA1268; genus QWPN01. The sequence goes on along the minus strand of JBIKKQ010000046.1, from coordinate 16,960 downwards.
ACTGACGGCCGGTGGAGCGGAGCAGTGCGACCGCCTCGTCCACGGTTCGGCACTCCTCGAGGATCGTCCGATAGAGAAACGGATAGGGCATGGCGTCGGGAACGCGGGGGGCCCTGGCGACCTCCATGTTGGCGAGCGCGAGGCCGTGCTCGTTCATGCCGGAGAGCACGCCCACGAGGCCCGGCCAGGTGACGGCGGCGAAGGCGTGGCGGCCGGTCGGCCGGACGACGACGACCAGCGACTGGCTGTCGGCGACGCCGAACGAAGGGAAGTCGAGGTTGCGGCCGAAGCGCGGAATGCCGTCGGTCGAGGCGGCCGCAGGCAGCGCGATCGTGGAGCAGCCGACGCTCGGCAGCAGATCGAGAAACGCGTTGGCAAGCAGCATCCGTTCGGGGGGCAGGCCGACGGCCGCGGCGACCGCGTCGAGCTCGGCGCGATGCCGGGGCCGGAGCAGGGGGCGGAAGGCGGCGGCGGCGGCCAGCGCCCGGTCCCGATCGGTCCTGCCGCCGAAGATCGCGGTCAGGTAGCGATCCTCGAGGACGCGGATGCGTTCCCCGAGCGCGCGGCCGTGCGTCCGGCCGATCTCCGCCGGCTCGCCCGCGAGCGGCACGACCTCCACCGGCGTCGCCCGGGGGCCTTCAACCGCGGCACGAGCCGCGGGACGAGCCGGCTGCGGTCCGGCGTGGCCCGCCGCTCCGGTCGGTCCGCAGCCGACGACGGCCAGGGGCGCGCTCGCGACCAGGGCCACCGCCAGCCGGTCTGCGACAGCGGTCCACGAACCGGCTCCCGAGGCCGGCGCTGGCCGGTGGACTGCGAACGACATCCATCCTGGGATCATCATTCCCGACCGTGCCTCGCACCGGCGTTCGCCACCTGCATCGCGGGCCCGATGGTATGCGGCCCCGGCACTACCTGCAACGCTTATCAGGACCTTGCCCGCCACGCCGGGGCGTGCGGCGGCCCGAAACCGGGTTCCCGGATCGGAGCGGCTTCGACTACCATCCCGCCGACCGGCGGCCGCGGTGCCGCCGGGGCCGATCGATGACCCGTGACAGCGCTGCAGGAGGCGTCATGACCGACCAGACGACCAAGCTCTTCGTCCTCGACACCAACGTCATCCTCCACGACTCAGGCTGCATCCGCAACTTCCACGAGCACGACGTCGCCATCCCGATCACCGTGCTCGAGGAGCTCGACCAGTTCAAACGCGGCAACGAGGACATCCACTTCCAGGCCCGCGAGTTCCTGCGCCGGCTCGACGCCCTCACCGGCGACGTGCTCTCCGCCCAGGGCAGCCCGCTGGGGCCGGGGCTGGGCGCGATCCGCGTCGTGCTCGGCGGCGGCGCCGACGAGCGGCTCGCCGACGCCTTCCTGCAGGACACCCCGGACCACCGGATCCTCCGCACGACGCTCGCCCTCCAGCGGCAGGCCGCGCCCCGGGCGGTGATCCTCGTCACCAAGGACACCAACCTGCGGATGAAGGCGAAATCGCTCGGCCTGCGGGCGCAGGACTACACCACCGACAAGGTGCAGGCCTTCGAGGGGCTGTACACCGGCAAGCGGGTGGTGGAGGGGATCGATGCGGAGATCATCGACCGGTTCTACGCCCGGGGCGGCGGCGTGCCGGCCGAGGATCTCCCGCTCCAGCCGGCGCCGCGGGCCAACGAGAATTTCGTGTTTCGCAACGGGAGCAAGTCGGCCCTGGCCACGTTCCGGCAGGCGGATCGCACGTTTCAGCGGATCGAGAAGCAGGTCTGCTACGGCATCACCCCGCGCAACGCGGAGCAGTCGTTCGCGCTGCGGGCGCTCACCGACGACGCGATCAAGCTGGTGACGCTGGCGGGCACGGCGGGCACCGGCAAGACGCTGCTCGCCCTCGCCGCGGCCCTCGAATGCCGGCAGAGGTACCGGCAGATCATGCTCGCCAGGCCGGTCGTGCCGCTGTCGAACCGCGACCTCGGCTTCCTGCCGGGCGACATCGCCGACAAGCTCGATCCCTACATGCAGCCGCTGTACGACAACCTGACGGTGATCCGCCACCAGTGCGGCGACGACACCCAGGCGGCCCAGCGGATCAACGAGATGCGGGAATCGGAGAAGCTGATGATCACGCCGCTGGCCTACATCCGCGGCCGCAGCCTGCAGCGGATGTTCTTCATCATCGACGAGGCCCAGAACCTGACGCCGCACGAGGTGAAGACGATCATCACCCGGGCCGGCGAGGGAACCAAGATCGTGTTCACCGGCGACGTGGCCCAGATCGACCAGCCGTACCTCGACGCCCTGTCGAACGGCCTGAGCTCCCTGATCCACCGGATGGCCGGGCAGCCGCTCTACGCCCACGTGACGCTGGAGAAGGGGGAGCGGTCCGAACTCGCCGATCTGGCGAGCGCGCTGCTCTGACGGCCCGCCCTGCGCGGCGCGCGGATCGAGTATCCTGACATCTGGCAGCGGCGGCGAACCGGCGGCGCGAGGCCGCGGCGGCACGTCCCGGCAGACTTACCAGCGAGGTTTTCATGCTCACGTTCACGCGTCGGCGGTCGTTCGGTATGTGGATGCTCGTCTGCGTCGCCGGCTGCGTGGCGGCCGCCGGTTTCCTCCGGGCCCAGGACCAGGCGCCGCCGGCCCGGCCGGCGGGCCAGCGGATCTGGTTCACCGGCAACAGTTGGTCCATCCTGATGCCGCAGGGGCTGGCGGAACTGGTCAAGGCCGCGGGCATCGAGGGACACGAGCAAATCCCCGTGAAGCCGAACGACCTGGCGGCCCTCGAGGCGGCCAAGCCGGACGTGTTTACAAACGGCGTCCACTGGTGGATGGAAACGCCCTGGGGGCAGGCGGAGAAAGTGGTCGAGACCGGCCTCAAGGCCAACCCGAACTTTCGGGCGTACTACCAGGCCGCATGGCTCGTCGGAGACGGGCGGGCTGGGTTTCCGGAGGGACGCAGGGATCCCGTCAAGGTGAAGGAGGACTACGACGCCACCAACACCGCGGACCTGCAGGCGGCGCAAGACAAGACCCGCAAGCACGTCGAAGGCATCGTGGACACACTGAACGAGAAGTTCGGGAAGCGGGTCGTGTTCCTCGTGCCGGTCGGGGATGCCGTGGTGAAACTGCGGGAGATGGTCGTCGCCGGCACCTTTCCCGGGGTGCAGAAGCAGTCGCAGTTGTGGAGCGACGCGATGCCGCACGCCGGGAATCACGTGTGGGCGCTCAGCAGCTACTGCCACTTCGCGGCGATCTACCGGATGTCGCCGGTCGGCCTGACGATGAAGCGATTCGACGACGTCACCGACGACCAGCACGCGATCCTGCAGAAGATCGCCTGGGAGACGGTGTCGAAGTATCCCTACGCCGGCGTCGCGCCGTAGCCGCCGGCTCGGCTCACGGCCCGCGCGGATTCCACCAGGCGTCGAGACTCGCACGCAGGTCCGCCACGAGCTGCGGCCGCTCGCCGGCGCGGTTGCTCGTCTCCCCAGGATCGGCGGCGACGTCGAAGAGCTCGACCTCGCCCCGCTCGTAGCGGGTCTTGTCCTCGGCCGCCACGTGGCGGGCCTCCCGCTGCGGGAACCCGCCGCCGCCCCACGCCTTCGCCGGCTCCACGAGTTTCCAGAGCGCGGCGCCGTCGCGACGGATGGTCCAGCGCCAGAGCAGGCTCCTGGCCGGGGCATCGAGATCGACGATCGTGTGGGTGTGGCACTCGCCGAAGATCTGCCTGCGGGCGGCCACGGCCGCGCCGTCGAGCAGGTCGAGGCCCGGCAGTCCCGCCGGCACCGGCGCGCCGCAGGCGGCCAGCACCGTGGGCATGATGTCGAGCGAACTGGCGAGGGCATCGCTCCTGCCGGGACGAATCGTCCCCGGCCGGCGAAGCATGATCGGCGTCCGCAGGCCGCCCTCGTACGGGGAAAGCTTGGAGCGGGGGGCGAACCGGGCCGCGTCGGGCCGCTGCAGCCAGCCGTTGTCGGTCACGTAGACCACGAGGGTGTCGGCGGCGAGCTTCTCCGCGTCGAGAAAATCGAGCAGCTTGCCCACGGTCCGATCGAACCGCTCGACGTTGCCCCAGTAGCGGGCCACGTGCAGGCTGTCGGTCCTGGACGAATAGTGTTCGACGAGATCGGCCGGCGGGTCGTGCGGATCGTGGGGCAGCATCGGGGCGTACCAGACGAAGAACGGCCTGCCGGCACCGCGGCACTGCTTCACGAAGTCGTACACCGGCTCCATCGTCTGCCTGCCGATCGCGAGCCCGTCGTCGCCATGCCGCAGGCCCCTGGTCATGCCGACGTCGAAGCCGCCGCGCCGAAAATCCCCCTGCCACCACTTGCCGGTCTGCAGGCTCCGGTAGCCATGCCGGCCGAGGACCGCGGGGAGCAGAGGCCAGGCCTCGAGGTGTCGGTTCATGCGCTCGCGTCCCGCAGCGAAGGGGTCGCCGCCGCCCGCAGGGCCTCCCGAGCCAGTGGGCGTGTCCGGCGGATCGTTGCCGACGATCCTGTGCTCGTGCGGGTAGCGGCCGGTGATCAGCGACGCGAGGCTCGGGCAGCAGAGGCTCGAGGGAACGTAGCCGCGGGTGAACACGAGGCTCTCGCGGGCCAGCCGGTCGAGGGACGGCGTGCGGAGCTGCTCGTGGCCCATGAAGCCGTAATCGCCCCAGTGCTGGTCATCGGAGACGATCAGGATCACGTTGGGGGGCGTCGCCGCCGCGCTTCCCGCGAGCGTCGCGGCGAGGATCGCCAGGGCCGCATGACGCACCCGACCGGACGGTGGCATCGGAGTCCTCCCTGAGAACCGGGCGACCAGTGCGGCCCGAGGGCCGCCGGCCGCGGGACAAGGATTATGGAGTGGCGAGCCTTCGCGTGCCATGTCGGCGGGGGGCTTCACAGCCCGTCGTTGGCCCGGAGCCACGTGGCCGTTTCGCGCAGCCGCGCGTCGAGCGTGGCCCCGGCCGCGAAGCCGAGGTCGTCGCGGGCCTTGGCCGCCGAGGCGGCCCAGCTTCCGGCCGTCGCCTCGCGGAGCTTGTCGGGCGAGACGATGCTCGGCTGGCCGCACGCATTCCAGAAGGTCTGCACGACGAGGCTCGCCGGCCAGGCCAGCGGCAGCGGCAGCGGCACGACGAGGACGCTGCGGCCCAGGGCCGCGGCGATCCGGCGGCCCAGATCGCCGTAGGTGGGATGCTCGCGGTCGTCGCAGGCGTTGTAGACGCCCTGGCCGGTGAGCGCCGGGCCGGCCGCCAGCCGCTCGCCGCGGTCGGCCGCCGCCAGCAGCAGCGCGACGAGATCGGTGACGTGAATCAGCGACAGTGGCAGGTCGCGAAACCCCATCCGCACGTGGAGCCTGAACCGGGCGATCGATTGAAAGGCCGCCGCCAGCAGCGTGTCGTGCTGGCCGAACACGATGCCGGGCCGCAGCACCGTGATCGGCAGCCGGTCCGCCCGCGCCGTGAGTTCCGCCTCGCCGTCCCGCTTGCTGACGCCGTACCACGACACCGGGGCGAGCGGCCCGGCCTCGGCACGCGCCCTGCCGGCCGGCGCCGGGCCGGCCGCCGCAAGCGACGAGAGGTGGACCAGCACCGGCGGCGTCTCGATCCGGCCGCAGGCGTCGGCGACGGCGCCGACCGCCCGGCCGTTGACCGCCAACAGGTCGCGGCGCCGGCGGGCCGCGACCGCGCCCCCGGCATGGATCACCGTGTCGCAGCCGGCCAACGCCGCCGACCAGGAGGCGACGTCCTCGAGCGTGCCGGGCACCGTCTCCACGCCGGCGCGGCGCAGATGGTCCGCGCGGTCCGGCGATCGCACCAGGCAGCGCACCGCGCAGCCACGGGCCAGCAGTCCAGCGACCACATGGCGGCCGATGAACCCCGTCGCGCCGGTGACGAATACCGTCTGCATATCAGTCGCCCGCATGGCGGCCGCCGGAACCATCCGGGCCGGGCCGGACCTTCAAGAATGATTGGCCGCGCCGGCGGTGCAACCGCGGGCCGGTCGCGGCGGCTGGATGCGAACGGCGACGCCCCCGGGCGACGCCGCCCGCCCGCCGTCTTGCCGGTTTCGGCACGGGCGTGCTACGGTCGCGACTCGCCTTGCCGGGATTTTCGATGCACGACCAGAGCCCTGTCGCCGCGCTCTTCGCCCGCCTGCCGGCGGGCACCGCGACCCACGTCGCCGAGCTGCTCGGCCGTCTGCCGGTCCGCCTGCGGATCGCCCGGCCGCGGCGGACCAAACTGGGCGACCACCGGCCGCCCGGGCGCGGCTGGACGATGCACCGGATCTCGATCAACGACGACCTCAACCCGTACGCTTTCCTGACCACGCTGCTGCACGAGATCGCGCATGCAGCGGCCTGGGAGCGTCACGAACGGGGGCGGCGCGGAGGGCGCAGGATCCGGCCGCATGGCAGCGAATGGCAGGCGGCCTTCGCCGATGCCGTCGCCCCGGTCGTGGGCCGCGACCTGCTGCCGGCCGACGTCGAGGCCGCGCTCGCCCGGGCGATGCTCCGGCCCGCGGCCGCCACCTGCAGCGACCGCGACCTGGCGCTCACCCTGGCCCGCTACGACCGGCTGGAGCCGGGAAAAATCCGGGCCGAGCAGCTCGCCGTCGGCACCTGGTTTCGGGTCGATGACGGCACGGTGTTCCGCGCCGGACCGGTGCTGCGGACGCGCCGGCTGTGCTTCGAAGCCGAAACCGGCGCCGAGTACGTGGTGCACGGTCTGGCAAAGGTCGAGCCGCTCGCCGCCGCACCACACACCGATCCCGCGGTCGGCGGCACGTGCAGGAGCCGGTGAACGTCGCCGCTCTGCACGCTGCCGGTCAGCGGACCTGCGGGGTCGCCGGGCTCGTGTTGCGGGCGTTTTCGAGGAAGGCCTGCCCTTCGCGGAGCACGCCTTCGGCGACGGCCTCGACCTTCTGCTTGTCGATCGAGACTTCGATCTGGTTGCCCTGCTGCGAGACCGACAGATGGATGGCGCCGGCCGCCACGAGACCGCCGCCCACGAGGCCGAGAAGGATCAACGTACGCATGAATCCAGGCTCCTTGCCGTTCGCGACTGAATAAACCCCGCCAGCGTCCGTGCCGGCGCGAGGCGGGAAGAATCGCAAACGCCCCGGTTTGGGACAACGCGGATTTTGCCCGGCAACGCCGCAGTGAAAAAGGATTTTTCCGGGGCGTCCCGGTCAGCGGGCCTGCCGCGACCGCTGCGGCTGGGCCGTGCCGCGGGACTGCCGCCGGCGGACCGTGTTGCCGTAGACGTGCAGCGGCCGGTAGGGCCGATCCTCGATCGGCTTGGCCTTCAACTGGTCCCGCGCCTCCCCGACCACGATGACCCGGGGATCGAAGCCGGTGCCGGCGGCATCGGCCCCGGCGGGAAGAAACGCGGCCACACCGAGGGCCGTCATGATGATCCTGCGCATCGTTCTTGCTGTCTCCTCGTCGTCGCGCCGCCCTTTCTTTTCGGGGATCGGAAGGCCGCGTCAAAAAATCGCTGTCGCTGACCGGGCGCCGCGAGCGTGGATCATTCGGCATACGCAGAACCCCTCTTCCGTAGGGTGTGGTGGCGGTGCGCGGCGGGCTGTCGCGCGTGCCGCCGGTGACCGGCGCGGTGCAGGCCGACACGGCGTCGCTTATGCTTGTGCCGGTTGGCGGCGGCATGCCGCCGCGGTCGGCGGAACGAGGAGTTTTGCGATGCAACTCGGGCACGGCGTGGCGGCGGGGATCATGGCGGCGTGGGGAGCAATCGCGGTCGTCGGCGCCTGCGGCGCTGACGAACCGGCGAAGCCCCCGGAGAATCCGGTGGTCACCGCCGTCAAGGCCGAGGCGTCCGGGTACGTGCGGGCGTTCAACGAACGCGACTACAAGGCGCTCGCCGCCCAGTGGACGGCGCGGGCCGAACTCGTCGAGGGAGGCAGCCGCGTCGAGGGACGCGAGCGGATCGTGCAGTCGATCCGCGGCTGGTTGGAACGGCATCCCCAGGCGACGCTCGAGATCGCGGTCAGCGACGTCGATCTGCTCGCGGCTCCGCTGGCCCGCGTGACCGGCGTGATGCGGTTCACGCGGAAGCCTGGAGAAAAACCGGTTGAGTCCCGGTTCGCGTCGCTGCGGGTGCTCGACGAGGGTGCGTGGCGGATCGCCGAGTCGATCGTGGCCCCGAACCATGCCGCCGCGCTCGACGACCTCGAATGGATCCTCGGCACCTGGCACGCGTCGGATCCGCAGGCCGGCACGACCGTGGAGACCACGTTCGAGCGGGCCCTCGGCGGCTACGCGATTGTCGGCCGCACGAAGATCCGCCCCAAGAACGGCGGGCCGATCGAGACGCTCGAGATCGTGCATGCGGACCGGGCCTCGGGCACCGTCCGCTCGTGGACGTTCGACTCCACCGGCGCCCGGGCCGAGGGGGTGCTGGAGAGCGAGGGCACGACGCTCAACCAGGCGATGGTCGGCACGCCGTCGGCCGCCGTGGCCGGCAGCGTCGTCCGCTGGGAACGGGTGATCGCGCCGGCCGGCGACGGCCGGTTCACGCTGCATGCGATCGATCGCAGCATCGACGGCCTGCCGCTGCCCGACGGCGCGCCGCTCCACTTCCGCAGGGTTCAGTGAGGCTCCCTGGGCATGGGCCAGCTCTCACGGATTCCGGCGGCGATCATTTAAAACCAGGACAAACCAAACAGATGGCATGTGCAGGCTCACGGTTCGGGGTTGCCCACGCCCGCTCGCCGGCCGTTCACTACGGCCCTCCTGGCCTCCGTTCACTCGATGCTGCCTGCGCTTCGGCCTCCGGGCCTGCGCTTGCCAGCAACGCCGACTCCCTGGGCATGGGCAACCCCTCACGGATACCGCTGCCAAGAACGCCCACCCCGACATGGCCCCAGTAGAAGACGACATCTGCTGACAGGAACGTCGACCGCCCGCAGTGACAAGACCAACAGGCAACACAGGAGGAACACCACCATGATGAAGACCGGATTCCGCGGACGATCCGCCGCAGGGTTTCGAGGACGGGTCGCCACGGCGGCGGCCCTGCTCGCGGTCGTGACCCAGATCCTCGTGCCGACTGCGGCACTCGGCCACGGTGGCGGCGGCGGCCACGCGGGCGGCCACGGCGGTGGCGGCGGCGGCCACATGGGTGGGTTTTCCGGTGGCGGCGGCCGTGGCGACTTCGGCGGTGGTCGCGGCGATTTCGGTGGTGGCCGCGCCGACTTCGGCGGCGGGCGGGGAGATTTCGGCGGCGGTCGCGGCGATTTCGGGGGCGGCCGGATCGATGGCGGCGCCGGTCGGCTCGACGGTGGCGGCCGACTGGATGGCGGCGGTCGCCTCGATGGCGGTGGCCGACTCGACGGCGGCGCCGGGTTCGGGCCGGGGCATTTCGCCGGCGATGGCCATCTCTCCACGTCCGACTTCCAGCGGATCGCGGGGCAGGGGGTCGGCGGCGCGGGACGGCTGGGGGGAGTGCGGCCCTATTCCCGCAACACGCTCGTCAATCGCGGCGACGCGATCCGCAACAACTTCTACAACGGAGGCTGGTACGGTGGCCGCGGCTGGTACGGAGCCCACTTCAACGCCTGGTGGCCGGGCGGCTGGTACGGCGGCTTCGGCTGGGGCCTCGGCGCGGGGCTGCTCACCGGGCTGGCGTGGGGTGAACTCGCGTCGTGGGGCGGCTACGGCTCGGCCCCGATCTCCTACGACTACGGCACGACCGTCTGCTACCAGGACAACGGCGTGAGCGTCGCCGGCACGAACGTGGGCACGCCCCAGCAGTACGCCGACCAGGCCGCGGCGATCGCCGCGCAGGGGGGCGCCGACGCCAAGATCGCCGCCGACGACCAGTGGCGGCCGCTGGGCGTGTATGCCCTGGCCCGCGCGGAGGAGGCGAATCCCGGGACGTTCATCAGCCTGGCGATCGACAAGGAAGGGCTGCTGCGCGGCTCCTACTACGATGCAGTCTCCGACTCGACGCAGAACATCACCGGCAAGGTGGACAAGAAGACGCAGCGGGCGGCCTGGACGCTCGGCGACAAGAAGACGCCGGTCTACGAGGCCGGCCTGAGCAACCTGACGCAGCAGCAGACGACGATCCTCGTCCACCGCGACGGCGGCAAGGTGGAGCAGATGCTGCTCGTGCGGGTGGCGGAGAAACCGGGGGAGGATTCGACCGCGAACCCCACGGGGGCCAATGCGCCGGCGACCCCGCCGACCCCGGGTGTGAAGCCGCCCCCGAAGCCGGCGGTCGGGCCGGTGCAGATCGAAGAGGATCCGCAGTGAGCCATGCCGCGCGGGCCGGCCGGCGGTCGGCCGGCCTGATCGCGGCAGCCTGCTGGGTGATCACCTGCGGCGGCTGCGGCCCGCGCGGCGGGGACGGCGCCGCGGCCACCCCGCGGCCGCGGGCCGAACCGGCCGCACCGGCCGACGACCTCGCCCGCCGGTTCGCCGCCGGCCGCTGGATCGACCTGACCCACGCCTTCGGCGCCGACACGATCTACTGGCCGACGGAGCGCGGGTTCGTCCTCGAACGGGAGTTCGCCGGGCGGAATCCCAAGGGCTACTACTACGCCGCCAACCGGATCGATGCGGCCGAGCACGGCGGCACGCATCTCGACGCGCCCCGGCACTTCGCCGAGGGGGCGCGGACCGCCGATCAGATCGACCTCGCCCGGCTCGTCGGCGCGGCGGTGGTGATCGACGTCAGGGAGCAGTGCGCCGCCAACCCGGTCTACGAGGTGGGGCCGGACGACCTCGTGGCCTGGGAACGGGCCCACGGCCGACAGCTGGTGGACGTGATCGTGCTCCTGCGGACCGGCTGGGGGGCGAAGTGGCCCGACCGGCAGGCGTATCTGGGCACGGCGGCGGCGGGTCCGGAGGCGGTGGCACAGCTGCGGTTCCCGGGGCTGGCTCCCGCGGCCGCCCGCTGGCTCGTGGAGCAGCGCCGCATCCTGGCGATCGGCATCGACACCGCCAGCATCGACCACGGCCCCTCGACGCACTTCGGCGCGCACGTCGCGCTGTGCGCGGCGGAGGTGCCGGTCTTCGAGAACGTCGCCGATCTGGCGGCACTGCCGGCGATGGGGGCGTTCGTGGCTGCGTTGCCGATGAAGATCGCCGGCGGAAGCGGCGGCCCGTTGCGAATCGTGGCCCGGCTTCCCGACGCCGACGCCGCTCGGTGACGGTGCTTCGCGTGGTATGATCCGCCCGCGGCCGCCGGCCTCCGGCGGCGCCCGGGGCGGGCGGGCCGCGCCGGAAGCGACGGGCAACTGGGCACGACGGAGGGACCGATGGCGAAGAAGATCGTGATGCGGACGGGCGAGGCGCTGGTCGAGGCCGACGAGGCGTGGAGCGCGGCCGAGCCGGAGGTGGTGATCGGCGCGCTCGACGGCCCCGTCGGCTACGCCATCGCCAACCTGATCGGCGACCAGGTCAAGGGACACACGCGGGTCTGGGCGATCCTCAACAGCGACGTGCAGGTCCGCCCCGCCACGCTGATGGTGAGCAAGTACACCGCTCCCAACGCCCGCTACACGAACATTCTCATGGGCACGGTGCAGGCGGCGATCGCCAACGCCGTCCTCGACAGCGTCCGCGAGGGGCACATCCCCAAGACGCAGGTCAACGACATCGGGATCATCGTGGCGGTCTGGCTCGATCCGTCCGCCGCCGACCCGAAGACGAAGATCGACCACGAGGTGCTGTTTCGCACGCACCGCGAGGCGACGGCGAAGGCGATCGCCAAGGCGATGCGGAACGAGCCCTCGATCGACTGGCTGCTCAAGAACCAGAAGAAGGTCGGCCACTACTTCCACGAACTGGCGGTGAAGGGGGAACTCTGACCGCGGCGGCCGGATTCCGGCCAGAATTCCGCGGACTTCCCGGCTAGAAGGAATCAACCTTGCATTGTGGGAATCCTGTTCCCAAAATACAAGGATGATTGATCGGCGGCATCTCCTCGATCTTGTCCGGTCCGGGTTTGGACGGTGTCCGGCCGTTGCCCTGCTCGGCCCGCGGCAGTGCGGCAAGACGACGCTCGCCAGGGCGTTCGCTGCGGGCTGCGGCGCGCCGGCCCGCGTCTTCGATCTCGAGCACCCGGCGGACGCAGCGGCGCTGTCCAATCCGCTCCTCGTCCTCGACGGGCTGCGCGGGCTGGTGGTCATCGACGAGGTGCAACGGATGCCCGAGCTGCTGCCGGTGCTCCGCGTGCTCATCGACCGGACCGACAGGCCGGCGAGATTCCTGCTTCTCGGCAGCGCGTCACCGCACCTCGTGCGCGGCGTCACGGAGTCGCTCGCGGGACGCGTGGCATTCGTCGACATGCAGGGATTCACTCTCGACGAGGTCGGCCCGGATGCGGTCCGTGGTCTTTGGGTGCGCGGCGGATTTCCGCGGTCGTTTCTCGCCCCGGACGAGGCGGCCAGCTTCGCCTGGCGGTCCGATTTCCTCCGGAGTTTCATCGAGCGCGACTTCGGCACCCTCGGGCTCGGGGCGACCCCGGCGTCGCTGGGCCGACTGTGGCGGATGGCCGCGCATCATCATGGCCAGTACCTCAACGCGTCGGAGTTCGGCCGCTCGCTCGGGGAGACCCACAAGACGGTGCTCCGGCACCTGGAGCTGCTTGCGGCCGCGTTCATGGTCCGCCTGCTGCCGCCATGGTTCGCCAATCTCGGGAAACGGCTCGTGCGCCGACCGAAGCTCTACATCCGCGACAGCGGCCTCCTGCACGCGCTCCTCGGCATTCCCGACGACGCGGCGCTGCTGGGCCATCCGAAACTCGGCGGCAGCTGGGAAGGATTTGCGATGGAGCAGGTCATCGCCCGGCTGCCGGCCGGGGAATGCCATTTCTGGGCCACGCAGTCCGGGGCCGAACTCGACCTGCTGGCGACGATCGGCGGCCGGCCGGTGGGCTTCGAGTTCAAGGTGTCGGAGGCCCCATCCCTGACGCGGTCGATGACGATCGCCCGCAGCGACCTCGGCCTCGACCGCCTGCTGGTCGTGGCACCCGTGGCCCGCGGCTACCCGCTGGCGGAACGAATCGACGTCGTGCCGCTGGCCGAGGCCGTGGCGTTCGCCCGACACGGGGCCACGGGCTGACGGGCCGGCGTCAGCCCGGCGCGAGCCGTGGCTGGCCCGTGGCCTCGAGCACCGACAGCCACAAATCCCCCTCCGGGGCCACCTGGTTTCGCCGGCTCACCGCCAGGGCCATCGGGATGTGGACGAACCGGCCGTGCCAGCGGCCGACCACCATCTCCGTCCGCCCCGCCATGGCCGCATGGACGGCGTTCTGCGCCAGCCGCAGGCAGTAGACGCTGTCGTAGGGGTTGGCCGGCACGCTGCGGATCGCATAGCTGGGGTCGATGTACTTGAGGTTCAGCTCCTCCCCCGCGGCCGCGAAGTGGTCGCCGATCCGCTGGCGCAGAAACAGGCCGATGTCGTGCAGCCGGCGGTTGCCCGAGGCGTCCACGCCCGCCGTCGTCTCCGCCATCAGATCCTGGCCGGCCCCCTCCGCGACGACGATCACGGCGTGGCGGCTGCGCCGGACGCGGGCGAGGAGGTGGGCGAGGAGGCCGTCGGGGCCGTCGAGCGCGAACGGCACCTCGGGGATGAGCACGTAGTTGGCATCGGGCTCGGCGAGCGCCGCGTAGCAGGCGATGAACCCGGAGTGCCGGCCCATCAGCTTGACGAGCCCGACGCCGTTGGGGGCGGCCTTGGCCTCGACGTGCGCCGCCCGGATCGACTTGGCCGCCTCGCCGAAGGCGGTCTGGAAGCCGAACGACTGGTCGATGAACGGGATGTCGTTGTCGATCGTCTTCGGCACGCCGACGACGGCGATCTTCTGGCCCCGCTCGGCGACGGCCGCCGCCACCTGCATCGCCCCGCGCAGCGTGCCGTCGCCCCCGATGACGAACAGCACGTTGATGTTCATCCGCTCCAGGCAGTCCACGATGGCGCCGGCATCCTGGCCGCCGCGGGAGCTGCCGAGGATCGTGCCGCCGTCCTCGTCGATGTTGCTGACGAGCTCGGGCGTGAGGTCGAGGACGTCGTGGCCGTAGCGGGCGATGAACCCCTGGTAGCCGTTGCGGAACCCGTAGATCCGCTGCACGCCGTAATGGAAGCGGAGCTCCATCACCAGGCCGCGGATGACGTCGTTGATCCCCGGGCAGAGGCCGCCGCAGGTGACGATGCCGACCCGGGTCTTGGCGGGGTCGAAGAAGATCGACCGGCGCGGGCCGGCCGGCTCGAAGCCGGGAAGGTCAGCGATCCCGCAGCCGCTCTCCGCCACAAGCCGGGCCGTGTCGTGGAACAGGACGCGGTCGTCCTCGGCGACGTAGTGGGAGGTCGTCGTCCGCGACTCGACGAGCGGCCGGAGCGGCGAGTCGAGCCGGCAGGGGCCGAGCGTTTTCACGGCCAGATCGGCGGGGGTCATCGGGGCTCTCCGGCAGTGGGGCGGGGGCAGGGGCGGGATCAGCCGGTGGTGCGCATGCCGGCCGCGATCCCCTGGACGCAGAGGCGGAGCAGGTCGCGGAACGTGTCGCCGTCGCCGCCGGCGGCCACGGCCGCGCGACGCCGGCGCAAGAACTCGATCTGCACGAGGTTGAGCGGGTCGATCGACGGATTGCGGGCCTCGATCGACCGCTGGAACCAGGGCGTGGTCGCCAGCAGCTCGCCGCCGCCGACGATGTCGAGGATCGCCTGCCGCGTCCGGTCGCGTTCGGCCGCGATTCGCTGCCAGATGCGGCGCCGGGCGTCGGCGTCCTCGGCCAGTTCCGCGTATCGCTGGGCGACGTACATGTCGGCCTTGGCGAGGGCCAGCGTGGCGTTGTCGATCGTCGCCTGGAAGAACGGCCAGTCGCGATACATCGCGCAGATCGACTGCCAGCCGGCCCGGTCCTCGTACTTGACCTCGACGAGCGCCGTGCCGAGGCCGTACCAGGCGGGGATCATGCACCGGCTCTGCGTCCAGGCGAACACCCAGGGAATCGCCCGCAGGTCGTCGAGCGTCCGCTCGCCGCGCCGCCGCGAGGGCCGCGAGCCGATCGGCAGGTTCTCGATCTCCTCGATCGGCGTGGTCTGCGCGAAGTAGCCGATGAAGCCGGGCTGATCGACGAGCTCGCGATACACGGCGTGCGACCGCTCGGCCATCCGGCCGACGAGGGCCACCCACTCGGGCCGCGGCTCGGTCCGGCGGACGCTGGAGGCCACGAGCGTCGCCCAGCTGACCTGCTCGAGGTGCCGGCGGGCGATCTCGGCGTCGTCGTACCGCTCGGCCAGCACCTCCCCCTGTTCGGTGAGCCGCAGCGATCCGTCGAGGGTCTCGGCGGGAAGCGAGAGGATGCCGCGGGCCGCCGGGCCGCCGCCCCGGCCGAGCGAGCCGCCGCGGCCGTGGAAGAAGGTGAGCGACACGCCGCGGTCGGCCGCGGCCCGGTGCAGCCGCTCCTGCGCCGTCTGCAGGCCGACGCAGGCGGCGAGGTAGCCGCCGTCCTTGGTGCTGTCGGAGTAGCCGACCATCACCAGCTGCCGGTCGCCGCGGTCGGCGAGGTGGGCCCGGTACCGCGGCGCGTCGAGGATCGCGGCCAGCGTCTCGTGGGCCTGATCGAGGTCGTGGATCTTCTCGAACAGCGGGACCACGGCGACATCGCGGTCGGCCAGCGGCTCGCCGCGGGCCGCGGCCCGGCCGCGCGCCTGCCGCCACAGCCAGAGCACGGCGAGGACGTCGGCCGGGCAGCGGGTCAGGCTGACGATCGCGCCGCCGAGGCAGTCGGGACCGAACCGGGCCGCCGCCCGGTGGAGCACGGCGAACAGCCGGAGCGTGTCGGCGGCGAGGTCGCCGAGGCCGGCCGCGGGAATCTCGCCGACCCCGTCGAGCGAGTCGGCGAGGATCGCCGCGAAGGCCCGGTCGTCGAGGGCCCGCGCGGCGTCCGCGGAGGGGACGAGGCCCGCCGCGGCAAGGATCTCGGCCATGATCCCCCGATAGGCGCGGGCATCCTGGCGGACGTCGAGCCGGCTCATGTGGAGGCCGAACGTGCGGACGAGGTCGAGCCACTGCCGCGGCGGCGACTCCTCGGCGGCGAGGCCGGCGCCGTCGAGGCAAACGACGAGGGCCGCGACGTCGGCCTCGAGCTCGTCGCCGGAGCGGTAGCCGCCGGGAACGGGGGGCGCATCGAGGTCGGCCGCCCGCGAACGCTCCAGCCGGAAGCGGATCATGCGGATCCAGCGCCGGCAGGTCTCGTGCGCGGCGAGCGGCTCGAGGGTCGTGGCGAGCTCGGGCCAGTCAGCGGACAGAACCGCGAGCCGCTCCTCCAGCGCGTCGCCGCCCGGCAGCGCGGTCCGCGAGACCGTGAGCAGGTCGTGGAGCCGGTGACACCATTCGACGTGGCGGTCGATCGCCGCCTTGCGGAGCCGCAGCAGCGTGGCGGCGGTGACCTCGGCGGTGACGAACGGGTTGCCGTCGCGGTCGCCCCCCATCCAGGAACCGAAGGTGAGGAACGGCGGCACCCGGAACGCGACGCCGGGATAATGGCGGGCGAGCGCGGTCCGCAGGGCGGCGTGCACCCGCGGCACGGCCTCCCACAGCCGGGGCACGATCGACAGTCCGCGCTCGACCTCGTCGGCGACGGTGGGCCGGGTCGGCCGGAGGAACTCGGTCCGCCAGAGCACGGCCAGCTCGCTGCGCAGCGCGGCCTCCTGCTCGGCCCGTTCCCGGGGGAGGAGGTCGTCGCGGTCGAGCTCGCGCAGCCCGCGCCGCATCCGGCGCAGCTTGGCCCGGATCGAGCGCCGCTTCGCCTCGCTCGGATGGGCCGTGAACACGAGCTCCACGTGCAGCCGGTCGAGCCAGCCCTGGACCTCCTCCGCGGAGCGGCCGAGGCCGGCGAGTTCCTGGATGCCCGCGGCGAGCGACTCGCCCGGCGGCTGCGGATGACCGAGCCGTTCGCGGTCGCGCAGCACCCGGACACGCTGCCGGTCCTCGGCGATGTTGACGAGGACCGGCAGCGTG
>JBIKKQ010000002.1:0-63296 GCA_044360305.1 Pirellulales bacterium | reverse complement strand
CGTGTGGCCGATCGCATGGCCATCGGTCGTGATTCCGAGTTCCTTCCACGTCTTGTAATTGTGCGGCCCGCAGGAGGCGTCGAGCACGACCACGTTGGTCAGCCGGGAGGCGAGGGCAGCCACCGCGATGGCGCACTGGGCCTCGAAGCGATCGGTCTGCAGGTTGCTCTTGAACTTGTCGATCGACGGTGCGGCCGCCCGCACGTCATCCCGGATGGCATCGATCTTTTCCTGGCGGGCCCGCATCTGCTCGAACGTGTCGAGGTAGACCTCGAGTTTCTGCTTGTCCATCGCCGGCAGGGCGTTCGCCACCCGGCGGACGTCGGACCGCACGTAGTCGACGAGATCCTGCCGGGCACGGAACGCCTGGCCTGCCGCTCCCTCGGCCACACTGCCGAAGAGCAGGCGAAAGGCGACGTCCGGCTCGAGGATCATCGGCAGCGGCCGGCCCGGCCGCGATGCGGAAACGGTGTCCTTGAAGACGCCGGCATGGCCGCTCACGCCGAGGCCGACGACCGGGATGATCGACGGATGGGCGGCGGCGATCGCATGATCGATCGTCTGCATCCGCGGCGCCTTGCCGCTGCCGACATTCGCGTTGTAGGCGCCGAGGGCGCCGAAGGAGGCGCCGTGGTTGCACTGCGAGTTGACGCAGGAAATACCCCCCGGCAGCAGCGTGAGCCGATCCCTGAGGGGCGCGAGGGGCGCGATGGCCTCCGGAAGATCCACGCCGTTCAGCGGCCGATCGAACGCTTTCGCGACCTTCTCGGCATCCGGCCCCGTGGGCCGCAGATGCCACTTCCAGAGCCCGTTGTTTTCGATGAAGAAGATCACCCGCGGCGGAGCCGCCGTGCCGGCGGCCTCGGCGGCCAGGCCCTGGAGGAACGGCTGCAGCACGACCGCGCCGGCACCGAGCGTGACCCCCTTGAGAACCGACCGCCGGTCGATCCGGTCCGGAGTCACCATCCTCGGGATTCTGGCGAATAGGGGCGCGGTGTGCATGCCAAGACCTCCGGGAGGGAACCGATCAGAGATTCATCGTCAGCGGACGCGGTGCACTATTACAAAATCTTACACCGTGCCCGGGACGTTCACAACCGGTTCGGCATGGCCCGTGCCGCATGGCTGACGACCGGCCCGCTGCCACGGCGGCCGGTCAGTACCAGGCGCCGGCGCGGACGAGGAACGTGTCGGCGGGACTGAGCCAGGGCGTGTCGGACAGGTAGTACTCGACCTTCCGGCCGGTCACCCAGCCGGCCTCGACCCGCCAGGAGATGCCGAGGTCGGCGGGCTTGCGCTCCCAGCCGGCGAGCAGCCGGTAGTCGCGGATGACGATGATCTGGTCGCGGCCGGTGTTCGACTCCATCGCCCACTGGTTGCCGCCGAACTCGGCGGCCAGGTACAGCCAGTGGCTCGCCTGCGGCCGTTCGGCGACCCGCCACGCCAGCCGCGGCCGGGGAAAGATGAGCTCGAACCGCCGGTCGTCGGCCGGCGTCCAGAGCAGGCCGCCGGCGGGAAGGATGTCCACGTCGTAGCGGTCGAGGTAGATGAGGCCGGCGACCACCCGCAGCGTTTCGTGCGCCTCCCAGGCGCCGAAGCCGTGGCCTGTGATTCGCAGCGCCTGCGCCGAGTCGTTGCGAAAGTCGGCGTACCAACCGGGTGAGACGGCGAGATCGACACCGAACCGATCGCCGACCTTCCGCAGCCACCGCGCCTGGATGTAGCCGTCGTAGAGCCCGGCCGGGATGTCGCTGCCCACGGCGGGATCGGTGGCCGTGCCGCCGAAGCCGGCGGTCACGATCAGCGGCGACTCGATCGTGGGCGCCGGCATCCCGATCGTCACGGACGTCTCCAGCACGGTCAGGCCGAGGCCATCCGCCCCAAGCTTGGGCAGTTCGGTCGCCGTGAAGATCGCCTGCTGGAGCATGCCCGGCTTCGCGCCGGGCGGGAGCTTGCGGCCGGCCGGGGGCTCGAACTCCTGCCGCGGCTGTCCCGGCGGTGCCAGGTCGTCGGGCAAGAGCGGCTCGGAGAGATCCTGCGGGTCGCCGAGGGCGGCAAGGCGGATCCGCGGCAGGACGCGGTCCTCGACCGGCGGCAGCGGTCGGATCTCGGGGTGGACGGCGGGCGGCACCGTCGCCGGCCGCGGCTCGCCGACAGCGGCGGCCACGCCGGTCAGGACGGTCAGCACGCCGGCGGCGGCCGCAAACATCATCAGCCCCCGACGGCCGGCTGCGATCGGAGATGGCGGCTGCATGCCCATGACGGACGGCGCCCCCGCTCAGTAGCCGAGCCCGAGCCGAAACATCATCGTGTCGGGCAGGTCCTGGTACTGCGGCGGCCCGTCCACGTAGAACAGCTGCCGCGCGAACACGTAGCCGACCTCGAAGTTGCCGGTCAGGCCGCGCGGGCCGTTGGGGACGAACTCCGTCCCCACGCAGATCCGGACGTCGTTGTAGTCGAACGGTGAGATGCCGTTGTAGGCCGGCGTGTTCCGCCGGAACGTCCACGCCCCGCCGCCGTACTCGCCCGACGCATAGCCCCACCACGAGTGGCGGCCGGTGTTGGCGTAGCGGATCGAGGCCTTCGGGGCCGGGAAGAAGATGTCATACCGCTGGTTCTCGTTCGGCGTCCAGGTGAGGCCGACGGCCGGCAGCAGCTTCACCAGATTGCGGTCGAGGTAGATGATGCCCGCCTTCCCCTGCATGGTGGGCGTGAGCTGGAGCGTGCCGATCGCCCGGCCCATGATGCGCCAGCTCTGCCAGACGAGGACGTCCCAGTTGGTGTAGATGCCCACCCGGACGCCGAGTTCGGCGCCGAACAGCGGGGTGAACCGCGGGTTCCAGGCGGTGTCGAGGAACACGTCGTAGGTGCTCGGCGGCAGGTCGGCGAGCATGGTGGCGGTGGTCTCCGGCCCCTCCCAGAGCTGAAGGCCGAAGCCGGGCGTGATCAGGAGCGGCGCGTGGTTGAGGTTCGCCGGCGAGTTGTGGAAGAACGGGATCGCGAACGTGGCCGTGGTGTCGAGCTCGTTGACGCCGACCCGCGTGCCGTCACCGTTGCCGAGCAGGTAGGCCCAGCTTCCGCGGGCGCCCTGGTAGACGTGCATCGTCTGGGCGTAGGTGTCCTGGAGCGTGCTCCCCTGGGCGGGATAGCCGGTCGGGAAGAGGGACGCGGGCTGTTGGCCCGGCGGGGCCGCGAACCCCGGGTTGACGGGCGTCGAGCCGGGATACCCGGGCTGCCCGGTGATGGCCGATGGCGCCCACGTGGACTGGGGCGGGGCCGCGGTCATCCCGGGAAACGGCTGCGTGCCGGGAGGTGAGTAGGGAGCCCAGCCGCTGGGCGGCGGCCCGAGCGGAGCCTGCGCGATCCGGTCGAGCGACGAGGCCGCCGGCGGCGGCAGTTGCACGGTCTGAGCCTGCGCGCGGCCGCCGATCTCGCCGGCCACGGCCGCGAGAAGCAGGAGCAGGGCTGCAAGCCGACGGCGCATGACGGGATGGCTGTGGATGGACACGACCAGTCCGCGGCGGCGACAAGGATGTCGGGGCCGCGGTTCGAGGCCGGGGGGGTACCGCGCCGTCGGGGACAGGGTCAAGGTCGGGCGGACGGGGACGTGCCAGGACGAAAGCGCCCCGAATACCGCCCTGACCGGCCTTTCCCAAACGCCCGGCTGCCGGAGCCAGAATCAGCCGACAGAGTCCGCCGAAGAGCCGTGTCGTTACGGCCGTGCGGCCGGCTCGGGCCCGACGTCAAGGCAGACGAGCGTCCGGTCGTCGCGGAGATAGAGACGGCCGCCGGCCAGCGCCGGCAACGCCCGCAGCGTGCCGGCCAGCGGCCGGGCCCGGGCGAGAATCTCGGGCCCCTTGCCGCCTTCGCGAAACAGCACCAGTTCGCCGTCCGTCTTCACCGCCAGGAACGAGCCGCCGGCATGGATCAGCGTCCCGTAGCCGAAGTTCTCCTCGGTCCAGATGACGCGGCCGGTGGCGGGGTCGATGCATCGCAGGTGCGCCGGGGGAACGTCGTCGCGACCGTCGATCGCGTACAGGCGGCCGGCGGCGAGGATCGGCGTGCAATACTGCGAGGCGAGCGACTCCGCGCCGCCCCACACCGGCGTGGCGGCGGTCGCATCGAAGCTCGCGCAGACGCTGCCGATGCCGTACGACGCCGTGATCACGAACCGGTCGGGGGCGACGAGGACCGGCGTGGCACCGTTGACCGTCGGACCGCGCTGGCCGAAGGCAAACTGCCAGCGGACGGTGCCGTCCCGCGGATCGACGAGCAGGCAGGAGAGCCGCGTCACCATCAGGACATGCGGTGCGTCCCCCGCCCGCACGACGAGCGGGGCCGAATAGCTCGCCCCCTCGGCCGTCTTCTGCCAGGCGGTCGCGCCGTCGGCCAGCGCGAAGCCGACGACGCCCGCCTCGCGCTTCGTGCCCCCGAGGTTGACGATCAGGGTGTCGCCGACGACCACCGGCGTCGAACCGGCCCCAAAATAGCCCTCCTGGGCGGCGAACTCGCGGTGCGTGCTCCGCGACCAGTGCCGGTTGCCGGTCGCGGCGGCGACGCAGACGAGCGTCCCCTGCGGCCCGAAGGTGATCACGCGATCGCCGTGCACCAGCGGCACGCACAGCGGCCCGTCGCCACCGCCGACCTGCGGCCGGAAACTCGTCGGCTCGGCGTACCGCCAGCGCCGCTCGCCGGTGGCGGCGGCGAGCCCCTCCAGCACCGCCTCGTCGCCGACGCGATGAAACAGGAACACCATGTCTCGCACCACGGCGACACCGGCGTAACCGGCGCCGACGTCCCGCCGCCAGACGACCCGCGGCCCGGCGGCCGGCCAGGCCGCGGCGAGTTTCTCGTCGGCGGCCGCGTGGCCGTCACGCTTTGGCCCGAGGATCTGCGGCCAGTCGCCGGCATGGGCCGCGGGCCCCGCGCCTGCAACGCCGAGGCAGCCGAGAGCCAGAACGGCGGCCAGCAGCGAGGTCGCACGCATCACTCACCCCGGCCGCGCTGGCGGAAGTATTTCAAGCCTGGCACGAAGAAGCAGGCCGCGCTCACCAGGCCGAAGACGACGTGCTGGTAGTCGGGCACGACGCACATCACGAGCGCCGTGGCGAAGAGCACGATCGCCTGCACGTAGAACGCACCGGAGAGGATGCCCGCCTTGGCGAAGAACACCAGCCCCGCGAGCAGGGCGAGCACGGGGGAGAGTTTGAGCACGGGGAGGCCGAGCAGTGCCTCCACCCAGAAGAGCAGCACGCTGGCCACCACGCTCCCTCCCCAGACGTGGGCGATCTGCCGCTCGACGGCCGTCACCGGCCCGTTGCGGTGCCGCAGCGCCCAGAAGATCGGCGCCCACAGCGCCAGTCCGCCGCCCCACAGGGCGAGATACGGCCACGGGCCCGTCACCCCCTGCCAGGCGAGCACGTCCGTGGACACGCAAAGCGCGAGGATCACCACGGAATGCCACATCCAGAGCAGTCCCCAGTTCTCGAGCACGACCGCGTGGTGGGTCTCGCGGAACAGCCGACTGAAGACGTCGGCGAACCCGCCGCGGCGGGCCGCCACCGGCTCGCCGGCGAGGTATGACCGCAGGTCGGTCGCCAGCGCCGCCGCCGAGGCGTATCGCAGGTCCTGCGGCTTTTGCAGCGCCTTGAGCGCCACCATCTGCAGGTCGGGATCGGCGTTGGCAACCACCGTCCGCGGCAGCGGCGGGTCGGCCTCGAGCACGGCCAGCAGCGTGTCCATCGGGCTGCCGGCCTGGAACGGCGGCCGGCCGGCGAGCGTCTGGTAGAGGATCGCCCCCAGGCTCCAGACGTCGCTCGCGGGGCCGACGTCGCCACGGCTGCCCGCCGCCTGCTCCGGCGACATGTAGCAGGGCGTGCCGAGGATCGCGCCGGTGTGCGTCACCGAGCCGTCGGCCTCGAGCTGCTTGGCGAGGCCGAAGTCGGAGACGTGCGGTTCGCCGGCCGCGTCGATGAGGATGTTGGAGGGCTTGAGGTCACGGTGGAGGATGCCGCGATCGTGGGCCGCCTGGACCGCGTCGGCCACCTTGGCGAGGATCGCCGCCGCTTCCCGCGGCGGCAGCGGCCCCGCCGCCAGCCGCCGGGCGAGCGTCGTCCCCTCGATGAACCGCATGCTGTAGAACGGATGGCCGTCGTACTCACCGACCTCGAAGATCGAGACGATGCCGGGATGGTCGAGTCTGGCCGCGGCCTCGGCCTCGCTGCGAAACCGGGCCAGGTCGGCCGGGCTGGCGAGGTCGCGCCGGAGGAGCATCTTCAGGGCGACCGTGCGGCCGAGGCTGCGCTGCGCGGCGCGATACACGACCCCCATGCCGCCGCGACCGAGTTCCTCGAGCAGTTCGTAGTCGGCGAACGTCGCCGGCAACGGGCTGCTGCCGGGCACGAACGTGCCCGCCGCGCCGGCGGCCGGTCGACCCGCGGGCCGGTCCGCGGTACCGGCGCCGTCCCGAACCATGATCGTCGATCGCTCCGCGACGGCGTCCACGACCGACATCGCCGCGAACAGCTCGCGCAGCTGGCCGGCGAGATCGGGATGGGCGGCGGCGAGGGCGTCGAGCCTGGCCTGTGCGCCGGGGCCGTGCTCCTCCGAGAGCGACTCGACGAGCGTCGCCAGCCGTTCCTCGCCGGCGGCGTCGAGCGGCACGTCGATGGCCCGCGAACGGGTCGAGGTGGTCATGGTTCCGCCATCCGCGGCCGGGGATCGGGTCAAAGCTCCGCGTCCCCTCATCATAGGCCCGCGGCCGTCCGGGGGAGGCCGGTCAGCCCTCGTCGAGCAGCACCCGCAGACGGCGCATTGCCCGCAGGTAGCGCATGCCCGCGGCGGGCTTGGAGAGCCCGAGGGCTTCGGCCGCTTCGGCTGTTGAAAGATGCTCGAAATGCCGGAGCAGGACGATCTGCCGATCGGCCTCGTCGAGCTGCTCGACCGCGACGGCGAACCGGCGTTCGAGCTCGTGCCAGGTGGCCGCGGCGGCGGGCGTGAGCTCCCGGTCGGCGAGGTTGCCGGCCAGGTCGGCCGCCGACCGGTCGCCGTCGTCGGCCGTCACCAGCGGCACCTCGCGGTCGAGGCTGCGGCTGGCGGCGACGCGGTGCCGGCGATGGGCGTCGATGAGCCGGTCGCGGGCCATGTGCCGCAGCCAGAGCCGAAACGGCATGCTCGGATTGGCGAGGTAGTCGGTCAGCCGACGATTGGCCTCCAGCAGGACGTCCTGCACGATGTCGCTGGCATCGACCCGGCGCTGCACCACCCGGTCCATGCGCCGATCGATCATCAGCCGGATCGCCGCCCGGTGCCGTTCGAGCAGACCGTCGATGGCGGTGCGATCGCCGCGCCGCACCCGGTCGAGGAGCACGAGCGTCTGGCCGTCCGCCGCCGGGGGGCCGTCCGGGAAATGTTCCGACGGGCCTGTGGTGCGGGCTGGGACGGGCATGACCTCATCCTAACGCGTCCCGACGGCGCCGCCCAAAACCCGAACGCCGCGCACGACGCCGGCGGGGATCCGGCCCAGGCGGGCCGGCCCGGGGCCGGACGAACGTGGCGGTGGTAGCGACTGTCCGGTCGGCCGCCGCAAAAAATCGGGAACCAGCGGGCCGATTTTTGCCCCGCCCCCGATCGCGGGGCATAATCGCACGCGGTCAACGGAGCGACCGCTGGTTGCCGCGACAGGACGCGGTCCCCCGTGCCGAACGGATTGCACCTCGTGTCAGGCGTTTTCGCCCCGACGTCGCCCGGTCTCCGCCTGGCAGCCCGCTGCTGGGGCATCCTGGCGATCCTCGGCTTCGCGGCCGTGGCGGCTTCCGCCGAGCCGGTGCTCGAATGGCGGCCCGCGACGGTCGAGCAGGCGGCCGGCGGCGGCATCTCGCCGGCCACGGTCGACGACCTCGCCACCCGGACGGCAACGCTGGCCCACGAGGGGCGCTGGTCGGACCTGATCAGCATCTGCGAGCCGGCGGCCCGCAAGGGGACGCTCGCCCCGGCGCTCTTCCAGCGGTACGACCTGGCGAAACTCCACTGCGACATTGCCCGGCGGCACGCCGAGCCCGCCTTCCGGCGGCACATCGACCGGTTGACCGAGACCGATGCCCGGCGACTGTACACCGAGGCCCTCGCCCGGATCGCCTCGCACCACGTCGATGCGCCGAACTTCGCCCGCCTCGTGGCCCGCGGCCGGCAGGCACTGGAGGTGGCGTTCGACGACGAGGCGTTCGCGGCGGCCTACGTCACGCAAGCCACGCCCGACCGCCGGCAGTTGTATCGCGAGCACGTCGCCCGGCTGTTCGCCTCGCGTCAGGTCGCCACCCAGGGGGATGCCGAGACGGTCGCCGCCTGGCTGGCCCGCACCGCGCACTCGCTGCTCGGGGTCCCCCCGGGGGTGACGCTGATGGAACTGACCGCGGCTGCGGTCGGCGGGCTCGACGAATACTCGGCGTTCCTCACCACCGGCCAACTCGACGACCTGTACTCGCAGATCGAGGGCACCTTCGTCGGGCTGGGCGTGGAACTGAAGACGGCGGCCGACGGTCTGCTGATCGTGCACGTCATCCCCGGCAGCCCGGCGGCACGGGCGGGCATCCGCGCCGGCGATCACTTGGTGGCGGTGGGGGGCCGGCAGATCGGCGGCCTGAGCGTCGACCAGGCGGCCCACCTGCTCCAGGGGCCGGAGGGCTCGCTGGTGACGCTGGCGGTGCTGCGGGCGCCCGCTCCGGCGCGGGCGATCACGGTCCGACGCGAGCACGTCGAGGTGCCGAGCGTCGAGGACGCGAAGCTCGTCGATCCGTCGGCCGGCATCGCCTACCTCAAGCTGTCCTCGTTCCAGAAGACGACGGCGGCCGACGTGGAGGCCGCGCTGCGCCGGCTCGACGCGGCCGGCATGCGGTCGCTCGTGCTCGACCTGCGCGGCAACCCCGGCGGCCTGCTGTCCGCCGCCGTCGACGTCGCCGACCTGTTCCTCGACCGCGGCCTCGTCGTCGCCACCCGGGGCCGCAGCCCGGAGGAGGACTTCAACTACACCGCCGCCCGCGAGGGCACCTGGCGGATGCCGCTGGTGCTGCTCATCGATGGCGACTCGGCCAGCTCCAGCGAGATCCTCGCCGGCGCCATCCGCGACCATGCCCGGGGAACGATCGTCGGCTCACGGAGCTACGGCAAGGGCTCGATCCAGGGCATCTTCCCCCTCGAGGTGGCCGGCGTCGGCATCCGCCTGACGACGGCGAAGTTCTATTCGCCCAAGGGCCTCCCCTTCAGCCGCGTCGGCGTGGAGCCGGATCTTCCGGTCCACGTCGCGGCCCGTCCGGTCCAGGTTGCCGGAACGGCCGCCGCAGGCGCCGCCGATCCGGTCCTCGACACGGCCCTCGAAGTCGCCCGACGCGGCCCGCAACGGCCCGCGGCCAAGCAGGTCAGCCGCGCACGCTGAGGCCCGCGGGGCGGCCCCTTGAACTGCCCCCGACGCGCCGTTACGCTCCCTTTCGTTCCCCTCATCCGTCTCCCGACGTTGAATTCTTCTTCTGGCTGCGTCGGGCGACTTGGAACGGCCGTGACCACGGCCCGGTCGTCGCATGCCCGGCGGCACCGGCTGGCAGGTGTGTGCAAGCCCCGGGCACCGCAGGGATTCGTTCGCCTTTCCTGATCCGTCTCAGTAACCGAAGAAGGATTCTCCCATGACCTCCGCCCGCTCGAGTGCCGTCGCCGCCATCAACAACTACAAGTCCAACGGCCAGGCCTGGAACTTCCGCGAGACACCCACCAGCGAGCTCTTCGGGGCCAACGTGTTCAGCGACTCGGTGATGAAGGACCGGCTGCCGAAGAGCGTCTACAAGGCACTCCAGGCGACGATCAAGCAGGGCAAGCCGCTCGATCCGGGCATCGCCGATGCCGTGGCCCTGGCGATGAAGGACTGGGCGATCGAGAAGGGGGCGACCCACTACGCCCACGTCTTCTACCCGCTTACCGGCATCACGGCCGAGAAGCACGACAGCTTCCTCTCGCCGACGGGCGAGGGGGACGCGATCGCCGAGTTCTCCGGCAAGGAACTGATCCAGGGCGAGCCCGACGCGTCGAGCTTTCCCTCGGGCGGCCTGCGGGCGACGTTCGAGGCCCGGGGCTACACCGCCTGGGATCCGACGAGCCCCGCCTACATCCTCGACAACCCCAACGGCACCACGCTCTGCATCCCCACCGCCTTCTGCGCCTGGACAGGCGAGGCGCTCGACAAGAAGACGCCGCTGTTGCGGTCGATGCAGGCGGTGGACAAGCAGGCCCGGCGGGTGCTCGCCCTGTTCGGCCACAAGGATGTCGGCCAGGTCTCGGCGTCGGCCGGCCCCGAGCAGGAATACTTTCTCATCGACCGGAACTTCTTCTTCGCCCGGCCCGACCTCGTGGTCGCCGGACGGACGCTGTTCGGAGCCAAGCCTCCCAAGGGGCAGGAGTTCGAGGATCAGTACTTCGGCGCCATCCCCGAGCGGGTGCTGGCCTGCATGCTCGAGGGGGAGCGGGATCTGTTCAAGCTCGGCGTGCCGGTGAAGACCCGGCACAACGAGGTGGCTCCCAGCCAGTACGAGATCGCCCCGATCTACGAGAACGCCAACATCGCCACCGACCACCAGCAGACGATCATGCAGACGCTGACGCGGGTGGCGCAGAAGTACGGCATGGCCTGCCTGCTCCACGAGAAGCCGTTCGCCGGTATCAACGGCTCCGGCAAGCACGTCAACTGGTCGCTGGGCTGCAAGCTCGGCAACCTCCTCGAGCCGGGAGAGACGCCGCATGCCAACATGCAGTTCCTCGTCTTCTGCTCGGCGGTGATCCGGGCCGTCCACCTCCACGCCGACCTGCTCCGGGCGGTGGTCGCGGCCAGCGGCAACGACCACCGTCTCGGTGCCAACGAGGCGCCCCCGGCGATCATCTCGATCTTCCTCGGCGACCAGCTCGCCGACGTGTTCGCACAGATCGAAAAGGGGAAGGCGACGAGCTCCAAGTCCACCGGCACGCTGACCGTGGGCGTGGACACGCTGCCCGCGCTCCCCAAGCATGCCGGCGACCGCAACCGGACGAGCCCGTTCGCCTTCACCGGCAACAAGTTCGAGTTCCGGGCCGTCGGTTCCAGCCAGTCGATCGCCGGCCCGCTCGTGGCCCTGAACACGATCATGGCCGAGAGCCTCGACTACATCGCCACCGAGCTGGAGAAGTCCACCGGCGGCGACCATTCGAAGCTCGCCGGGGCGGTGGAGAAGCTGCTCCAGAAGATCATCGCCGAGCACAAGGCGGTGATCTTCAACGGCAACGGTTACTCCGCCGAGTGGCACGCCGAGGCGAAGCAGCGCGGGCTGCCGAACCTCAAGGCCACGCCCGAGGCCCTCGACGTGCTCGTGGCCCCCAAGAACATCGCCCTGTTCGAGAAGTACGGCGTGCTCTCGGAGCGCGAGATGCGCAGCCGCTACGACATCTACATGGAGCGGTACTGCAAGGACATCAACACCGAGGGGCAGGCAGCCCTGCAGATCGCCAAGACGATGATTCTCCCGGCCGGCTACCGCTACCAGGGGGAACTGGTGGACACGGCGACCAAGCTCAAGAGCCTCGGCCAGCCGGTCCACATGGGCACGCTCGACAAGCTGACGAAGCTCGTGGGCGAGTTCGAGTCGCGGATCGAGATCCTCGAGAAGTCGCTGGGCCACCACGGAGCCGGCGACCTGCGGGCCGAGGTCCAGCACTTCCACGACGACGTCATCCCGGCGATGGCGGCGCTGCGGGAGACGGCGGACCAGATCGAAATGATCCTGCCCGACGACCTCTGGCCGCTGCCGACGTACCGCGAGATGCTGTTCATCAAGTGAGCCCTCGTCCGATGCCGGGGTCCGCATGAGCCTTCCCGACCGCACGCCGCTCGAGAAGGCGATCGGCGCGGAGGCTGCGCGACTTGGAATCGACCTGCCGGCGGCGAGCCTGCCCGGGCTCGCCGCCTATGCCGACAGGCTCTGGTTCTGGAACGAGCGGCTCAACCTCACCCGGCACACCGACGTCGAGCGATACGTCTCCCGGGACGTCGGCGACGCGGCGGCGATCGCCCCCCGGCTGGCGGCGGGGGAGCGGGTGCTCGACGTCGGCACCGGTGGAGGCGTCCCGGGGGTGATCCTCGCGATCCTGCGGCCCGACCTCCGGGTGGAACTCTCCGAGAGCGTGGGGAAGCGGGCCCGGGCGGTGGCGGAGATCGTCGCCGACATCGGCCTCGCGGTGCCGATGCATGCCTGCGCCGCGCAGGCCGTGGTCCGGGCCCGGGCGGCGGAAGGGGGCCGGTTCGACACGCTGGTGGTGCGGGCCGTCGCGCCGCTGTCGAAGCTGCTCGGCTGGTTCGAGCCGCTGTGCGCCGACTTCGGCCGGCTGCTGGTCGTGAAGGGCCCGCGCTGGGAGGAGGAGAAGGACGCGGCCCGGCTCCAGGGACTGACCCGGCGGGTAGTCGTGCGCCGGATCGCCTCGTGGCCGATCCGCGGGAGCGACAACGAGAGCGTGCTCCTCGAGGTCACCGCCCGCGGCTGACGGCACGGCTCACCGCCGGTCTGGCGTCAGAGATTCATCCCGACGTAGCCGCCGGCGGCGTCGCTGGCCGCCTGCTCGCGGGCCAGCCGCTCCAGCGTCCGCGACAGGTCGCCGGCGGCGATGTAGCGGTCGAACTCCGACTCCACGGCCCGCACGACCGTGCCGCGGAGCCATTCGACGGCCGGCTGCGTCAGCCAGTCGCAGGTCTCGCCGTCGAGATCGACGGTGAGATCGCTGCCGATCGTGCGCAGGTCGTGGTCGTCGGTGAGCAGCGTGCCCTCGAAGCGGAACCGGGCCCACCCGGTCGCTGGGTCGTTGGTGAAGTGAAACGTGCAGCGGCCATCGGTGAGATAGTAGGCGTTGCGGGCACCGTGGCGGGAAACGGCCCGCTGGAGCCGCTCGGCCCGGGCGCGAAAGCCGGGCGACGCGTCGAGCGGGATGTCGAGCCGCGGCACGCTGCGCAGCGGCGTACACTGGAACGTGATCGGGATCTTCGCTTCCGCGGCTGACGCATCCATGAGGGAACGATTCTATCGCCGGCGGCTGTGCCGTGCAGCGGTCGGGGCCGGACTGGCCGCCATCGTGGCCGGCTGTGCCGCGCCGGCGCCCCCGAAGCCGGCCGGCCGGTTCGCCGAGACCAGGCGGCTGATGGGCGTGCCGTGGACGATCACGGTGCAGGCGACGACCGCGGCCGAGGCGGCGACCGCGATCGGGGCCGCGTTCGCCGAGGTGCAGCGGCTGGAGGGGATCCTGTCGGACTACGATCCCGCAAGCGAGCTGTCGCGGCTCTCGGCGGCCGCCCCGACGGTGGACCCGGTCGCCGTCTCCGCCGACCTGTGGAACGTGCTCGAACGGTCGGTCGCGATCCGCGACACGACCGCGGGGGCCTTTGACCCGGCGGTCGGGCCGCTCACCACGCTCTGGAGGCAGGCCCGGCGGACCGGCCGGATGCCGCGGGCGGACAGGCTGGCGGCGGCCCGCGCCGCCGTCGGTCCCGGGGCGGTCGTACTCGTCCCCGCTCGCCAGGCCGTGCTCGTGCCGCTCGCGGGCACGCGGCTCGATCTGGGGGGCATCGGCATGGGCTACGCCGCCGACCGGGCGCTCGCGGTGCTCGCCGACCGGGGCGTCGGTGCGGCGATGATCGACGCCTCGGGCGACATCGTGGTCTCGGCGGCACCGGCCGGGACGCGGGGCTGGCGGATCGCAGCCCGCCCTCATGGCGGCCACGGCCCGCAGGGGCCATCCCTGGAACTCGCCAATGCCGCGGTGACCACGTCTGGCGACGCCCACCAGGCCGTCGAGATCGACGGCGTGCGCTACAGCCACATCGTCGATCCACGCACGGGGCTGGGCGTCGTCGGCCGGACCGCCGTGACCGTGATCGCCCCCGATTGCACCACGGCCGACGCCCTGGCGACGGCCCTCAGCGTCCTCGGCCCGCGAGCAGGGCCGGAGGTTGCCGCCCGGTTCCCAGGAACATCGGCCCTGTTTTCTTTCGTCGATGGCGCTGAGGTTCGCCAGGTTGCCACGCCGGGCTGGCCCACCCCCCTTGCCCGGCCGGCGACCGAAATTGGCAAACCCTGACGATTCGTCGAAGTTTGCCGGTCGCAACGACGATATCAGCCGTGCCGCCGTTGCGCCTCGGTGCGTAGCA
This sequence comes from Pirellulales bacterium, assembly GCA_044360305.1. Lineage (GTDB taxonomy): Bacteria > Planctomycetota > Planctomycetia > Pirellulales > UBA1268 > QWPN01. The sequence goes on along the minus strand of JBIKKQ010000002.1, from coordinate 49,093 downwards.
AGCAGGCACGGAGTCGGGGGGCCCCGTGCCGGGGCCGGTCATCGACCGGCCCCTCCCAGGCGCGACGGCGGCGGTTTTTGGCGCGAGCGCCGAGACCCGAACAATCGACATCGGACCCCCCCCCGCCGTGCCGCGCACCGTTCGACAACTCTGGGTGGCCCTGACGAGCGCGGCGCTCCTCGCCTCGGGCTGCGCGCCGCGGCAGCCGTTCTACTTCTTCGAGGACGGCGACCTGTCGCACTACGTCGGGGCGATCCAAAAACTCGAATACCCGGACACCAACCAGGAGCCGCTCGCCGAGGCCGCCGGCGCCGTCGAGCCGCTCACCCTGTCGAACCCGAGTTTCGACAACATCTGGGAACTGTCGCTGGAGGAGGCGGTCCGCACGGCCCTCGAGAACGGCAAGGTGCTGCGGAACCTCGGCGGCCGGTTCGGCAGCTTCGGCGGTCCCCGCCCCCAGACCGGCGAACCGCCGGTGTCGCTGCTCACCAACCCCCAGGCGACGCCCAGCGTCTACGATCCCGCCATCGTCGAGACGGATCCCTTCCGCGGCGTAGAGAGCGCCCTGGCCCTGTTCGACGCGCAGTTGCAGGCCAGTTCGGTCTGGGATTCGGGCAATCGTCCGCAGAACGTCGATCCCCTGTATCAGCAGGCGTTCTTCGTTCCTGTTCTCAAGACGGTCACGGGCAACAACTCCATCGGGATCACGAAACGCACCGCCACCGGCGCCCAGTTCGGCGTCGCCAACACGATCACCGCCAACAACACGAACAACGCATTTCGCGACGTCAATACGGCCTGGACGACGGCCTATGACTTTTCCTTCAGCCAGCCGCTGCTCCAGGGGGCCGGCGTGACCTACAACCGGATCGCCGGGCCCGACTCGTTCGAGAACATCTACGGTCGGCCGGTGTTCCGCGGCGTCCTTCTCGCCCGGATCAACGCCGACATCTCCCTGGCCGACTTCGAGGCCGGCGTCCGCAACCTCGTCAGCGATACCGAGCAGTCCTACTGGGAACTGTACTTCGCCTACCGCAACCTCGAGGCCCGCAAGGCGGGCCGCGACAGCGCGCTGGAGGCGTGGCGCAAGGTCCACGCCCTGATGGTCGAGGGATCGCGGGGGGGCGAGCGGGACAAGGAGGCTCAGGCCCGCGAACAGTACTTCTTCTTCCGCGGTGAGGTGGAGCAGGCCCTGACCGACGTCTACCGCTGCGAAAACCGACTCCGCTACATGATGGGAATCTCGGCCAGCGACGGCCGGCTGATCCGGCCGTCCGACGAGCCGACGACCGCCCGGATCGCGTTCGATTGGCAGCAGTCGCTCGTCGAGGCGCTGTCCAGGTCGGCGGAACTCCGCAAGCAGAAGTGGGTGATCAAGCAGCGCGAGCTGGAGCTGACCGCGGCCAAGAACCTGATCCTCCCCCGGCTCGACCTCGTCGGCCGCTGGCGGTTCCTCGGCACCGGCGAGCAACTCCTCAGTCAGAACTACAGCCCATTCCCCCAGCCGGGACAACTTCCGGGTACCGAAACGATGGAGGGAACGAACGCGTATTCGTCACTGCTGGGTGGCAAATTCCAGGAATGGCAGGCCGGGGCCCAGTTCCAGATGCCGCTCGGCTTCCGGCGCGAGCTGGCCACCGTCCGCCACCACCAGCTCCAGCTGGCCCGCGAACGGGCCCGGCTCCAGGACGAGGAGCTGGAGGCTTCCCATGCCCTGGTCGAGGCGGTCCGCAACGTGGACACCAACTTCGCCCTCGCCCAGACCAACTTCAACCGCCGGGTCGCCGCCGAGCGGCAGGTGGACGCGGTTCAGGCCGCCTACGACGCCGGCCAGGTGACGCTCGACCAGCTCCTCGAGGCCCAGCGACGCCGGGCCGAGGCGGAGAGCGCCTACTACCGGGCGCTGGTGGACTACACCCGCTCGATCTCCCAGCTCCACTACCGCAAGGGCTCGCTGCTCGAATACAACGGCGTGTTCCTCGCCGAGGGCCCGTGGCCCGGCAAGGCCTACTTCGACGCCCACCGCCGGGCCCGTCAGCGGGACGCGAGCCTGTACCTCGACTACGGCCACTCGCGGCCGGGCCTGTTCAGCCGGGGTCCGATCGAGCAGAACTTCGAGTCGATCGGCGCCGACGCCCGCCCGCAGCAGCTCCCGCCCCGCGACCCCGCCACGCGGTCGGAGCCGAAGGCCGAGGTGCTGCCGCCGCGAGCCGGCCCCGACACCGCCGGGCAGTCGCAGCCGGCCGCGCCGGAACTCCTGCCTACGCCGGCTGGGCCGTGAGCGGCGCTCCGGTCACTTCTTGATGAGCGCCGCCGGCGGCTTCGCCGGCTTGAGCTCCCACTGCTTGAAACTGTTGGGGCCGGGTGGCTGGGCCGCGATCGCCGCCCCGACGAACAGCGCCTCGCAGGTCTTGAGGTCGATCTGCAGCTGGCCGATCGGGCCGGCGGTGCCGACCAGCCGGCCATCCTCCACCCGTTCGGCGGCGCCGGTGAGCCGCCGCTTGTCGATGGCCACGGCCTGCACCGGCAGGCCCGCCCCGCCGGCCATCAGCTCGACCGCCTTCTGATCCGAGCCGTCTCCCGCAACCGTCAGCCAGATGATCCGGGCGAGCATCGCCCGGGGAAACTCCTTGGTCTCCTCCAGCACCTTGAACTTCAGCGTGTCGGCATCGAGCGACAGCAGCTTGCCCCGCAGGTAATCCCCCGACTCGAGCCGGATCATGTGGGTGGGCGGGTCGGCCATCTGCATCCGGGGCAGCGTCGTGAGCCGCTCCATTTTCTGCAGAGTGATCGTCGTGCCCGTGGTGTTCACCAACTCGGCCGCCCGGAGGATCGCGGCAGGGATCAGGATCTCGCCGCCGCGGTCGGTCCTCACCCGCAGGCCTTCGGCGTTCGCCGACACGACCGTGCCGAAGATCGCGTCACCGGTCTTGAGCGTGATCCGGCTGCCGCCCCCGGCACCGGCAGGCTTGATGCCCGACTTGTCATCCTGGACCCGGTCCGCGGCGGCGAGCAGGTCCTGCTCGGGGACGCTGCCGACGTCGCCGCGCCCCGCCCGGTCACGGGTCAGCGTCACCTCGTGGGCCGCGCCCTGCGGGTCCTTCAGTCGCAGGCCGACGCCCGAGCCGACGATGCCGCGGAGCAGGGCCACCAGTTCCTCGATCTTGAGGCCGGCGGCCGGAACCGCCGTCCCGTCGGGGAGCAGTTGGATCGCCTCCAGTTTCCAGCCGCGCTGGATCCGCCCGTCCCGGGCCGCCGGTCCGCCGGGAGCGATCTCAGCGACCGACCACTCGTTGCCGACCTTGGACAGCGTGAGGCCGGCCCCACCGAGCAGCGACGTGCCGCGGAACGAGATCTTCGTCCCCGCCTGCACGGCCGCGAACGGGGCCGCCGACACGGCGCCCAACGGCTGCCAGCCGAAGCCGTCGGCCTGCCCCACGCAGCCGAGCATTCGGTCCTTGGCCGATTCGAGAAGCCCGACGCGCCCCGGCAGCACCTGTGGCTGGCCGGGACCGACCGATTCGAGCAGCGAAACCCGGTCGAGCGGACAGGCCATCGGCGCCTCGATGATCGGGCTCTCGACCACGAGCTTGCCCATGGCGATCTCGCGCACCGCCGCGATCAGCCGGCTGCCGGCGGCGAAGCCGACGAGCATCGCGGCCGGGCTGCGGTCCGGCGCCGGACCGGCCTGGTCCGCGGGAAACTCCACGTCGCCGGCGGCGGCCACGGCGACCCGGCGGGTCTCCGCACCATCGCGGACGACGAACTCCCCCGCAGCCTTGTCGAACGACTCCAGCACCGCCGTCCTGCTTCCCAGGCCGGCGACCGGCTCGAGCCGCGGCTGCCCTCCGTCCCACGACAGCACCCGCAGGCTGTCGATGCGGATCGTTCCCTTGCGCAGCTTGATGGCGAATCCGGGCCGGGCCGCCGGCTTCCGCGGGGCCACGGTCTTGTCGAAGGCCGGCTTGTCCGCCGGCTGACCGTTCTGGGGCAACGCCACCGCCATCCGGCCCGTCTCCTGATCGACGAACACCTGCAGGTGCAGCCTGCCGCCGGCCGCGTCCAGCGGGGCGATCTCGCCGAAGTCGGCCTTTACCCCCTCACGCCAGGCCTGCACCTTGCCGCTGACGCCCTGCAGCCTGTACTCCTCGATGTCGGCCGGCTTCTTGCCCGGCACAGGGGCCTTGATCCGGGCGAACTGCTCCGCGTCGGTGGCGACGTACAGATCGAAGTCGGGCCGCGTTGTCCACGAGAGCACGACGTCGTAGCAGGCCTTGGCCGGCGCCCCGACGTCTCGAAACGCCACCGCGTTGGGCCGGTCGCTCGCCAGCATGCCGGCCTGCTCCTGCCACACGCCGCGGACGGCGTCCCAGCCGTCGAGCGAGCCGGGGAGGATCGCTCGCGTCGCCGCATCCATCCGGCGCATCCGTTCGACCGCCCCGCGCCTGACCCGCAGCGGCCCGCCGCCGCCGATGTCCCGCGGAGCGACCGTGAACCAGTCCGCATCGACCCCCTCGAGGCCGCCGATGATCGTGTCTCCACCGCGGAGTTCGAACCGCCAGTCGCCGGGCTCGGCCTTCACCCCCTGCCCGCGCGGGAGCCGGATCCGGACGATCTCAGGGATGGCGAACTCCAGCGGTTTGGCAAACAGGTCCGACTGCCAGAGCAGCGTCGTCCGCGGTCCGCCGGCGACGGCCGGCGCGTCGAGCAGTTTGCCGACGCTGAAGCCGTCGCCGCGGAGGTCGAGCACCGGCGCCGCGGTTGCATCTGGAGCCGCCAGGAGCGGCGCGGCCGCCGGCTTCGCTGGCGCTGCCGGCGTATCCGTCGCCGGCTCCCGCATCAACTGGTCAGCCTCCGCCACACGCGGCACGGGCGGGCAGCAAAGAATCACGACCGCGACCGCCGTGGCGACGGTTCTGGCCATGCACGATCGCGCCACGAACGCCGCCCGGCCATGGCCAACCCCGCTCGACACTCGGTCACCACCCACGGTCGTGTTCCTGCTCATGGCTCGTACCACCCCTGTTTCACGAAATGCGGCAGCATGGTGTGGCCATTCTGCCGCCAGCCCTCGAGAGCGGCCCACTGCCGGTCGGTGACGAGCGGTTTCAGATCGGCTTCGTCCATCGCGGCCAGTTGGATGCACACCAACTGAAACCGCGTATGGCTGTTATCCAGGCCCGGCGGCAGCAGAACCCGCAATCGCGGCTGCCTGGCCAGCAGCGCCTGTTCCAGGGCCGCATGCTGCTTCGTCGTCAGGCCGAGCGACTCGTCGAGCGTGTCGAGTGCCACCGCCACGGCCGCTCCCCAGCGACCGGCCAGGCGGGCGGCGAGGGCGGCGTGCAGACGGTCGTCTTGCTCCGCGTCGAGCGTCGTGGGCAGGATCTTCTGGAGCAGTGAGTCGGAATCCCAGGCCCGGGCGAGCAACTCCCGGCCGCCGAGGGCATCCTCCTGAAGCCTGGCGTACGTTGCCTGCTGCGCGAACTGATCACCAGCCGGGGGCAGGTCCGCATACCGCCGGCGATCGGCCTCGATCTGCTCGATCGCCGGCTCGAGGTCGCCGTCGATCGCCTGCCGGAGCCGATCGCGCTGCGCCGCCGTCAGACCGACGACGGCATCGATGCGTCGCAGGACCTCGTCCGCGATCAGGCCCACCCGATCGCGCGGGGAGGCCTGCTGCGGCGCAGGCTTCGCAGCCGGATGCGGAAACGGCATCCGCGCGGCGTCGAAAACACCGAACAAAACCGAGTCGTAGTGCGCTGTCAGGTTGGGCTGGGCAACGCGACCGCCGATTCTCGCGTTCACCACCCGGCCGCCCTCCTGCACCCCAACCGGCCCCTCCTCCACGACGATGTCGTCGTCCGCCCGGCTCATGGACGCTGCGAGCAGGCCGACGACGACGATGACCCACACCGCCCCGCCACGGCTCCGGCTCGTTTCGCGCCCATCGTGGGATCGTTCCATCAGTCGCCCCACCACGCGTCGGCCTGCATAACCACATGGCCGAGATGATTCCTTTGGAACTGCATCGCACCGGCGAAGTGCGGATTCTGCGCCACCATCTTCTTCCAGCCGCGATGCTCACACCACGACCTCCACGTCTCCCGTTGCCGTGGCGACAGGCTCGGGAGGATGCAGCCCTCGGCGAAGTCCGGCGCAATCTGGTTGTCGGCAACCACGCTCGACGACGTCGGCCAGCCTTCCTGCCACTGGCTTTCGAGCGCGGCGTCGATCGCGGACCGCTGCTCGGCGGAAAGATCCAGGACCCGGTCGATGTCCGCGACGAGGACTCGCCGCGCCACCTGGCGGCGGCGGGCCGATCGCTGCTGCTGCTCGGCCCGGTAGGCGGCGAACTCCTCGGCACTGGCCTCCTTTTCCAACGCCGTGGCCAGGCTCTTCGACATGACCTGTCCAGTCACAACCTGGTGGCCGCCACGACCGAACTGCGCGTTGGCGGCGTCGAGAGCGGCTTTTGCCAGGGCGACCGTGCCGGAAGACAACACGCGGCGTCGGGCCGCCGCGTCGAGGCCGCCGCAGGTTTGCCGGATCAGCTCGAGCTCGCCGCGGAGCAGCGGCTGAATCTGGGCTTGGAGGTTCCCGGCGTGCTGCCGGATCTGCTGCTTTCGCTGCCAGACCTGGATCGCCTTCGGATCTCCCTCGGGCTGCGGCCCGTCGCTGGCAGGATCGAGGTCGGTGACGACGACTTTCTGCAACTCCACCTGCATCGCCTGCCTCGCCTGCGCCGCCTCGGCCCTCTTTGCGGCCTCGGCCTTCTGCTTGGCCTCGGCGTCGGCCTTCATCTTGGCCTTGGCCTCGGCCTCGGCCTTCTGCTGCTCGGCCTTCCGCGCGGCGTCGTCCTCGGCATGGAGCGTCGCGGCGGCGCCGGCAGCGGCGATGAACAGGGCGACGGTGAGCCAGAAACGCGGTGCCATGAGGCGGCTCCCGGGATGCGCGTCAGCGCTCGTAGACCGGCAGAAACTTGAAATTCACCGCCAGCGAAAGCAGGTAGAGCGACGTGCCCACCGTGCCACCCATCATGCCACCCCGCTGTCCTCCGGCAAGGCTGCCGTCCTTCTGCTGCATCCGCTTGAGCTGCTTGACGAGCCCGTCGTTCCATCTCCGCCACGCCTCGACATCGGCCTGGAACAGGGCCTGTGCCTGGTAATACTCGGTGTAGCCCGGGTAGCCGTGCCCCATGCCCCCCATGCCCGCACCGCCGCCGGTGCTCAGGCTGACGAGATACTTCGAGGCCGCCTTGTACTGAGGCAGTTCCTGCCGGCGGGCGATCGAGTAGACGAGCACGCCGATCGAGGTCACCGCGGGGCTGCCGCCGCCGGCGCCCCCCGAATAGCCCACCTGCCCGTTGCCGGAGGTCATCGTCACGTAGTACTTGATCGCCCGGTCGATCGTCTCGTCCGGCACCTCGATCCCCGAGTTCCGGGCCGCGAGCAGCCCCATGAGCACGGCGCCGCTCACCGACGTGTCGGCGTCCTTCGCCTCCGGGCCGTACCGCCAGCCCCCCGTCGGATTCTGCTTGCCGCTGGTCACGGCGCACCGCACCGCCAGTTCCAGCGCCTTGCCGATCGACCGCCCCGCCCCCTTGCCCCCCGCCTTGGCGCCGGGCTCCGTCCACAGCGTGCGGTCGTCCACCACGCCGTAGGCCTCGGCCAGGGACAGCATGGCGAAGCCGTGCTGATACATGCTGTCGTGGCCGTTGTTGGCGTTGCAGAGGTAGCCGACGTTCGGGTCCTGGCCCTCGATGATGCTCCGCAGCGCCTTGCGGATGGGGACGCGGTAGGGGCCGTAATTCGGATCCTCGCCCGAGGCGAGGAGCACCATCAACGGCATGCCCGTCACGCCCGGACCCGCCTGGCCGTCCTTCCACGAGCCGTCCTCGGCCTGGGTCTTGAGGAGGTAGCGGAGCCCTGCGTCGTAGATCTCGCGCACGTCGCGCGGCACCGGGTCGCCGTACTTGACAAGCGGCGTCTGCGCCCCGGCCAGATGGCCGGCCACGACCCCGAAGACCAGCGCCACGATCGCCACCAGCCTGCCATGCCCTTGCATCGCTTCTCCTTCGTTCACGGACTCTCCTCCAGGATGCCGGCCGCGACCAACTGCGCCTGCACCTCGGCCGGCTCGCCATGCTGTCTCGCCAGCGCCGCGACCACGGCCCGCTGCCGCGGATCGAGCACCGCGGCCAGCTTCTCGTCGCCAAGTTGATCGAGCCGCAGCATCACCAGACCGACGGCGGGCAGGGTCGTGCCGGGCCCGCGCCGCGGGGTCCGCTCGAGGACGAGCGGCGGCGGGTCGGCCATGAGCAGGGCCTCGACCGCCTCGTGTTGCCCCTGCGTGAGACCGAGCACGCCATCCTGCGCCGTCAGTGCGGCCCCGATCAGGGCCTTCCACAGGCCCCCGCGCCGGATGGCCAGCGCCTCCGCGTAGAGCTTGTTCTGCCGCTCGTCGAGCGTGTCGCCGAGGACCTTGGAGAGCAGGGCCGCCGGTCCGAACGTGGCCGCGATCATCCGCTGGCACGCCGCGATGTCGTTCTGCATCTGCTGCATCCGCTCCTGCAGTTTCTCCTGCCCCGTCCCGTCGGGGTTCACCGCGAGTTTTTGCCCTTCGTAGCCGGCCCGGATGCCGTCGATCTCCTCGGCGAGCCGGCCCACGTCCGCCTCCATCGCCACGCGGAGTTTCGCGCGTTGCTCGGCGGACAGGTTCACGACCCGGTGGATCTGCTCGATCCGGTCCTCGCCCGCCGCGCGGACCCGCTTCAGCCGGTCCGCCGTGTCGCCGTCGGCCGGACGACCGGGATTCGCGACGCCGCCGAACACGGCCTGATCGAATTGGGCGCCGAGGTCGAATGCCCCCTGGCCGCCACCGAATTGGAGCAGTTGAACCTGATCCTGGCCGCTGCAGCGAACGCCACCGGCGGCGGCGAGAACCGCGAGCAGGATCGCGCCGGCCCGAGGTCGTCGGCTCCCGGACCCGGCATGGATCGCGGTCAGCATGGCAGCCTCAGTTTGCCTCGGCCTCGACGTCCGCCTGCGGCAGGGCCGGGCCATTGGGTCGCACAAGAATCGCCCGACCACCGGCGCGGATTTGGTGCATCTGGGCATGTCCCACCTGCATGCCGACTTCCTGCAAGGCCGTCTGGCGGCGGGCCTGCCACTCACCGGCCCGTTGCTTGCCGAGAAGGCGTTCCACGCTTCGATCGAGACCGTTGGGCAACGGCATGCCGACGGCAAACGCCTGGTCGCCGGCGAACGCCTCGGTCAGGCCCCGCCATGACTCCCGATACGACTCGACGAGCCCGTCGGTGAGCCGCGTCCGCTCAGCGATGCTGAGCCGGGCGTCACGGTCGATCTCGGCCACGACCACGTCCACCGCGGCCCGCTTCCGACGCTCGTCACGCCGGGCCACCTCGGCGACATACGCGTCTCGGGCTGCGTCCGATTCGTTGGCGGCGAGCGAGGCGGCCAGTGCCTCGCGGATCGTGTCCTCGAGGGACCGCTTCTGCTCCTTCTTCCATCGCGTCAGCGGCTTCTCGGCGAGCGCCGAGAGCCTCTCGCGCAGGGCCTTCCGCCCGGCGGCGAGCACGAACGACCGCTGCTGCTCGTCGAGCGCCGGACGGACGTGACGCACGGCCGTAAGCTCGCGGCGCAGCGACATCATCCCGGTAATCGCCGCCAGCCGGGCCGACTCCGTAAAAAGCGACTCCCGCTGCTCGCGCGACAACGTGGCCGCGTCGAGCAGCTTCTCGGAGCCGTCGGGATTCAACGCGACCGGCGGCACGGGCACCGGCTCGGCAGGCCTTTGCTTCACCGCGGGCAGGGCGTCACCGCCGTCGTCCCGGGCCACGTCGTCCCACCACGGATCGCCGATGCGGCGAAAGTCGTCGCCGGCAATCAGGCCGCTCCCCTCGTCCACCGGCCGCGCTGACCGCGGAAAGCCCATTACGGCTCCATCGCCAAAACGCATCTGTCCGATGACCACGACCTGAGCCTCAGTGGTCGCCGCCCCGAAACCGGCGGCGACCACGGTCAACGTGATCGTGAGCCAAGCCCAATGGTAGCGGGCTGATCGCATGCTTCCGTTCATCGGCGCTGCCTCTCCAGTTCGTTGAAGTACTGGTCGAGCCCGTCGCGATACTCGGCCGGCAGGTCACGGCCGGCGGTACCGGTCGCAGCCTCCTTGCCTCCTTCGCTCTGGTTGCCACTGCCCCCCTTCGTCTTGTTGCCGGAACCGCGGAGGATCTCGGCGAGGGCGCTGGTCGTGCCGGTGCCGCCGCTGCCCGGCGTGGTACCGCCGTTGCCGCCGCCTGCGCCGCCACTTGGGGAACCACCACCGCCGCCGCCGCCACCACCACCACCGCCGCCACCACTCGGCGTCTGGGCCTCGAGGAGCAGCTCGATCACCTCCGTCTCGGCGGCGATGGCCTCCTTGCCGGTGTCGGGCCGCCGGAGGATGTCGGCCACCTCGGCCATGACCTCCTCCACCTTCTCGAAGAGTTGGATCTCACGGCCGAATGCCTGCTCGCCGTTCTCCTCCTCGAGCAGCCGATCGACCATCCGCACCACGCGATCGGCGAGGGCGTCCTGGGCCTTGCCGAGCTTCTTGCCGGTGGCCGCGAATTCCTCCGCGGCGACCTCCTTGCGGTTCTGCTCCGCGACCCGGGTCTCCTCGCGCAGGTTCACCTCGGCCTCGAGGATTCGCATCGTCTCCAGCACGACATCGGGAGGGACGCTGGGGGGCGCTTCGCCACCGCCGCCACCGCCACCGCCGCCGCCGCCACCACCCTCCGGCGGCGGCACGAGGTCGTCGGCGAGCCGGTCGAACGTGTCGGACCAGAACTCCGCCTGAGCCAGCGACATGCCCGGCTCCTTCTTGATGTCGTCGGTGAGCGCCCGCAGGCCGCCGAGCGCGTCGAGGCCCTTCATCTCCTCGAGCACCGAGCGAAACGCCGGCAACTGCCGACGATCGAAGTAGGCCTGCATGTCGTCCATGATGTTCGACAGCGTCATCGTCTCGCGGCCATGGGCCTCGGCGACCTCGCGCACGTGCTTCGCGACGTCCGCGGGGTGGCTGCCCCCCTTGCCGAAACCGGCCGGCTTGATCGCGGCGAGGCCGCCGGCGATCGCCAGCTCGCGCCGCGACAGCAGCTTGAGCCGCTTGACGAACGTGCTTCCCTCGAGGTTGGCCATCACCTTCGCCAGGTCGTCGGCGACCTTGGCGAATTCCTCGAGCAGTTTCCTCTGGGCCTCGATCGCGTCGGCGAGCGCCTCGTCAGCCGGCGGCTCTTCCTCCTCCTCGCCACCGCCGCCACCGCCGCCACCACCGTCACCGTCCTTGGGCGGCGCCACGCCGGCCGCGGTCTTCGGCAGGCCAAGCCGCGGGGGCGGAGCCTTGCCGCCGCCGCCGTCGCTCCCCTTCTGGTTGGGATCCTTCGGCTGCTGGCTGGACTCGTTGTCCACGACGCTCGGTGCGACGGTGTCCGCCGGCTTGCCCGGCTTGCCACCCTCGCCACCACCCTGCTCGTTCCTGTCATTGCCGACCTTGGGACCCTGGGGGCTGGGCTCACCCTGTTCACCGGGCTTGCCGCCGCCCTTCTTGGCGACGGCATCGACCTGATCCTTGCCATCCTCGCCCGGAGTCTTGCCGCTCTCATCGGCGGGATCCTTGCCTTCTTCTTGTCCGCCTTCATTTGCCTGTTGGTTGTCACCCGGCTTGCCTTGACCGGGCTTGCCCTGGCCAGGTTTGCCCTGACCCGGCTTGCCTTCGCCGGGCTTGCCTTCGCCGGGCTGACCCTCACCCGGTTCACCTTCGCCAGGCTGACCCTCGCCAGGCTTGCCCTCGCCAGGCTTGCCCTCGCTGGGTTTGCCGGCGAGTTGATCGGCACTCGGCTTGCCGGCTGCAGTGGGCTGCTTCGCCTTGGCGGCCTGCATCAGCAGGTCCTTCACGCTCGGCATCTTGTTCTCGCTCAGGTCACTCAGCGTCTTCAGGTCGTCCGCCAGCTTCTGCAGGGTGGCGGGATCGAACTCCGAGTTCTTTCCAGCCTCGCGGACCAGATCCGCACCCTTCTCGACGGCGGCCTGCAGCCGCTCGGCCTGCTCGTCCTCGGCCCGGGCGTGCGCCTCGAGTTCCTGCCGTCCCTCGGGCGTCAGCAGGCTGTCCGCGGGCTTGAGCCGCAGGTCGACGTTGTCCAGAAACAGCTTCTGCTCCTTGTCCTTGACCTCGGTGATGTCCCGACGCAGCCGGTTCAGCCGCTCGTTCATCAGCAACGCATGCTCGGCCTTGTCCACCACGTAGACGAGCATCGGCGGCGAATAGACGCGGCCCCGGCCCGGCAGATAGTCCTCCGCGAACGCGCGGAGCACGAGCGGCTGCGGCCGCACGCCGAGCGCGTCAGGGCAGAACGTGGCCGCCACGTCGTTGATCGCGTCCACCAACGGACCGCCGTTCTGCAGCAGCCGGTCCCCCTTGTCGGGAGCCGTCCCCTCGTCCGCCTGCCCCTCCCACTCGATGCCCACGCGCCGGATGCCGAAATCGTCGCGGACGGCGATCTTGAACCGCAGCGTGTCGCTGGTGAGCAGGAATTCCCGGTTGGCGGGAACGTCCAGCGTCGTCACCGTCGGGGCGTCGTCGTTCCGCGGCGACACGTTGAGCACCAGCGGCTTCGCCCCCTGCAGGCCATGCCTGTCCTGCCACTCGAGCGACACCCGGGATTCGCCCTTGGTCGCGATCTGCCCGGTGCGGATCGTCGCCCCCTCGGGCGTCACCTCCACGCCGTCCACCGTCGCCGTCGCCAGATCCCGGGTCGCCGTCGCCGCCAGCGTCACCGTGCTCCCCTTGACCGGCGACAGCGAGCCGCCGCGGACGTCCTGCCGCAGCGTGTCGCCACGCTTCAGGTACTCCGGCAGCTTCACCTCGGCCACCACCGTCTCGATCTCCGGCCGGAGCATCGGCACGATCTTCGTCCGGCCGCGGGCATCCCCCACGGCCAGCGAGAGCGTCGAACCGTCAAGCTGCGGCGGCAGCGTGAAGGCATACCCCTCCTCGCCGCGCTGGGCGGTGAGCGGCCGCTGCCGGCCGACCCGGGCGATCGCTCCGTCGGGCTTCCACTGCGTATCGGCGGCGAGGCCCACGGTCAGCGGCGCCGGCTCGCCGATCGGCACCACCAGCTCCTGCGGCAGCTTCTCGACCCGCGTGAACGTGAACCGCTCCACGGCCTTCCACGGCGCCAGCAATCGCGCCCATGCGTTGGCGGCAGCCGCCGGCGCCAGCACCGCCGCGGCCAGGGCCACCACCACCGGAACGGCGGCGATCATCGCCCACAGCCGGTGTCGGGCGTGGGGCACCGCCTGGCTGAAGTCATACCGCACCGACTGGGTCGCCACCTGGCCGATCGCCGCCTCGCACAGCGCCCGCGACCGACCCTGCTCGCCCCCGTTGGGTCCGGCGGCGAACTCGCGCACGATCTCGATGATGCCGAGCAGCTGGTCGCCCATGCTGGGGAACCGGCGGGCGATCAGCCGGGCCACCTGGTCGAGCCGCCGGTGGTTCCAGATCCAGCGATGCACCGCCAGCGGCACCACCGCGCAGCCGATGATCGAACCGGCGAACAGGGCGAGCCGCACCCACTGCGGCGTCTCCATCACCCGGTCGAGGCCGAACTGGAGCAGGTAGGCGAGCATCAGGCCGAACAGCGCCCCGCACACCGCCTCGGCGACCTTGATCCGCCAGACAAGGCCGCGAAACGCATACAGCCGCCCTTCGAGGTCCGCCGGGAGGATGATGCCGCGTCCACCCTGGCCGATCGACGGTTCAACGGTGCTCATGACGATTACTCCTTGCTGCCCACGATGAGACGTAACTTGGCGTTCAGATCAGGCCCTGCTGCTTGCGCAGCACCCAGAACAATCCCAGCAATCCCACCAACGAGATGGCGACCACGGGGTGGCACCACAACTGCAGCCGACGCACCCGCGGCGGCGGCTCGGGAAGTTTGGCGAGGGATTCGATGATCGAGGCCACCTCCTCAGGGGGAACGACCTTTCCCTTGGTGACCTGGGCGATTTCGGCGAGGACGTTGGGCCGCGCGGCCCGGCCGATCCCCTCGGCCGTCGTCCCCTGCACGAAGAACGAGGCCTCGAGCCGGTCGCCCGTCTCCTTGCACTGCAGCAACACCTCGTGCTTGCCGGGCTCGCGGGGCGTGTAGGCGGAGGCGAACACACCCCAGCCCGTGTCGCCCGCCGGGGGCGCGAAGCGAACCGTCTCCACCACGCCTGACGGCGACGTGATCCGGGCCGCCACCTCGCCCCGGCTGAGCGGCTCGCCGTTGGCCTGGGAGACCCGGGCGTCGAGCGCCACCGACTGGCCGAGTTGCGGCTGCTCCGGAGCGAACGACAGCCCCATCCGCTCTCCCTTGGCCATGTTGCGCCGATAGGCCATCCAGCGGACCACCTGGCTCCAGAACCGATAGTGGTACTTGTCCTCGACTCCCTTCCGCCAGCGCCAGGCGCCATCGGTGGCCATGTACAGCACCTTTCCGGCACCGTAGGGACGGGTGATCAACAGGGGGATGCGGCCGTACTCGTTGGTCGCGTCCTCGTGCACCGCCAGCACCTCCGTGCCCGCCTTGGCGCGGACCACGGGACCGTACCACTGGACGCCGGGCAGGCTGTCCCAGACGGCCAGGTTTTCGTTGCCGCTGTCGGCGAGCTTCGTCAGCAGGCTCTTGCGGCCGGCTTCCGTGAGCACCAGCTTCCGCGGCGCCTCGGTCGAGAAGCCCTCGCGCCGGACCGGGTCGATGACCACGGGACAGAGATCCTCCAGCGGCGTGCCCACCAACGAGGCCTGTTCGCCGAGCCAGCCGGGAATGAAGACGAGCCCGCTGGCTTGATACTCGACGAGCCCCTTGAGCAGCCGGCAGTCCGATTCGGACAGCTGGTTGGAGTTGACGCCGACGTCGCCGAGAAACACGACGTCGTACTTGGACAGTTCCTCCAGCTTGGCGGGAAACTTCTGGATGTAGTCCTTGTTGCCACCGCCGCGCCGGCTGAGGCCGGGCTGAAACAGCAGGCAGGAGACGTTGACGCCGGGATCGCGCGACAGGGCGTTTCGCAGGTAGCGGTATTCCCAGCGCGGGAGGCTTTCCACCACGAGCACCTGGAGCTGCTCCTTGCGGATCGTGATCGGCGCCGACAGCCGGTTGTTGTCGGGAAGCAATTCCCCCTCCTGCGCCGGCACCGAGACCGTCACCGTGAATTCGCCGACGCCGTCGGGCGTCCAGAAAATCGAGTCGTTCGTGGTGGACAGGGGCGGCAGCCGGACCTGCTTCTGCTGCACCGGCCCCTTGCTCGGCTTGAGTTCGACGGTCACCGTCCGCTCGGCGGGCAGCGAGGACTCGATCGTGAACGGAACCCGCACCGCCTTGCCGGCCACGCCGACGCTGGGGATGTCGAGGCTCTTGAGCTCCACGTCGGGCAGTTTCGTCGGACTGCCGACCGCCACCGTCAGCACGGGTACGCTTGCCAGCCGAAGCCGCTGGGCCGCGTCGCTCGGCGCGGTCCCCTTGTTCCAGTCGCCGTCACCGACGAGCACGATCGCCTGCAGTTGCTCGAACCGTTCGACCGCCGCCCCCAGCGGTTCCGCGTAGTCGCTTCCCGCGGCCGTGGAGGGGGAAAACTCGGCTACCTCGACGTTGAACCGATCCCGGAGCGGCTTCCAAAACTCGTCGGCGATCAGCGGCGCCGCCGCCTCGCGCCGGGTCTGCGGGACGCCGGCCCCCGGACCGGTGCCGCTGAGGACGACGTCCTTGGTGTCCATGCTCGGCGAGCCGTCGTGGAGCACGGCGATCGTCGGCTTCTCCGACGGCCGGTATTCCTGCACCCATTCCGGCTGGTTGAGGAGCACGGCGACCAGGGACACGATCGCGAACCGCAGCAGTTCGAGCAGCCCCTGGAGGGGGGCGTAGCCGCTGCGCCGCCAGGCGACCAGGCAGATGCAGGCGGTGAGCGCCACCAGCGCCACCGACACGGTCAGCGTCCACGAGGTCGTGAAGAAGCGGAATCCCTGAAACTGCGTCAACGTGGCGCCAAGCAGCGGCCCGAGGCCCGCACCGTCGGCGACGACCATAGCCGGGAGGTTCATACGGCGGCCTCCAGGGGACGCATGCCTTCGAAGGGAGCCCGCTCGGCGGCCGCCGAGCGGGGCAGGCAGAGCAGCCCCTCGGCGATCAGCGCGATCATCATCGAGATCAGGAACGCCCGCCATATTTCCTGCACGAGGCTGTCGGAATTGCCCGCCTTGCCGACCAGCCTGGCAAACGGCAGATCACCGAACACCTCGTCGATCCTGCCGTCATTGGCGATCTCGGCCGTGTCCTCGGCGACGGGCCGGTTCACGGCGACCTGGCGGTCGCCATTGGCGAACACGCCCGCATGCCGCCCCAGTTCGGTCGACAGCGCGTCAGCCGGTCCGGCCAGCCGGGTCCAGCCCGCCTGATCGGCGGCGAGGAAGGCCGCCGCCGGCCCGGCGTCCATCTGCCGCGATGTGCCCAAGGCCGCGAGGCCGCGATCGATCGCCCGATGCACCATGGCGTACAGCACGACCCCATCCCGCGCCAGCGACGAATCGCGGCCGTTGGGCGTGGTGCCGCAGAAGTAGACGGCGTTGCTGCCGTCCGAAGCCCGGGCCAGCAGCGGGCTCGCGATCGTCGCGCCGGTGGCATCGGTGAACTCCAGCGGAGCCAGCGTGACGTGGTCGCCCGAGACGGCGCACGAACGCCAGATTCTCAGCTCGCCCACCTGCAGCGGGCCGCCGGAGAGCGTGTTGACGAACAGGTCCTGATCGTTCCGCCACGGCGCGGGCCTGACCGGCTCGGCATGCGTCGTCCAATCGCCCCACGAGAGCCCAGCGAATGAACGCTTGGAGGGATTCTCCGGCGGGAAAAAGATCGCCCGCCCGCCACGCTTGACGAAGTCCTCGACGAGCTCGGCATCCTTCCCCTCGGGGAGATCGGCCTGCCAGAGCAGGACCGAGGTCCCGTCCCAGTCGGCCGTCACCAGCTCGTTCGGACCGACGACCTCGGCCTTGGCCTGCAGGCCCTTCTCGGGCGGAATGCCGGCGAGCAGCGACAGGACCCGGCGCGACTGCTGATCCTCGGCGACGACGATCGTCTTCCGCAGCGCGGGCTCGTCGAAGACGAAGTAGAACTCGTTGTCGGCGGCGTTGGAGTCGGCGGCGATCGACACCTTGCCCCAGCCGCGGCTCCCCGCGGACCGCTCCAGCGGGATCGGATGATTCTTGAGCACGGCCTCGCGACCAACGAGCTCCAGATCGACCGTCGAGGCGACGCCGCCGATCTCGAACCGCAGGGGCAGCGTCTTCTTATCGCCCGACACCAGCCGCGACGCCGCGACCGTCACCAGGAGCTCGCGATCGTCGCCGCGTTTCTCGACCCGCGCCTCCGTCACCCGGACGGCGACGTTGTCGGTCGCCGGCTCGGTATAAGAGACGAGCTGAAACCGCACCTGCTGCGGGAGCTTGGCAAACGCATCGCGCAGGCCGCCCCAGACGCCGTTCTCCGGCGACCAGTCGTTCTGCCGCTGGTCGGAGCAGATCCAGACCTCCGTCGTGCCGACCTTGTTTTCCACCATGTAGTCGTAGACCGACTGCATCAGCATCGGGATGTCGGCGGCGGCCGCGGTCGGCTCCGCCACCGGCAGGTCGGCGAGCTGCGCGGGACTGGAGAGCTCGACCGGCTTCGTGGCCGGGTCGGTGAACAGCACGCATCGCGAGGCACCGAGCGTCTGCAGCGATTCGACCAGCTGCCGGCGGCCGGTCTCGAGCTTGGTGTCGGCGGCCGCAACGCTGCGCTGCTGCATCGACGGCGAGCGGTCGAGGATCACGACGGCGAGGTCGGGCCGGGCGCCACCGGCCAGCGCCAGCCAGCCCCGCGACAGCGGCCGGCCGACGGCGAAGAGCAGGGCCGCGATCGCCGCCATGCGCATCGCCATGATCAGCCAGTTCCGCAGCCGGGAGTAGCCGCGGGACAGCGCCTTGGCCGCCATCAGGAACATCATCGCCGCCCAGGGCACGGTCTGGAACCGGCGCTGGTTGATCAGGTGGATGATGAGCGGCAGGCTCACCAGCGGCAGGGCCGCGAGCATCAGGGGCTGAAGAAATGTCATCGCAGCCCCTTTCCGGCGGCCCGGGCGACGAGGAATCGCGCCAGCAGCTGCTCGTAGTTTTCGTCGGTCAGCACGCGGTGGTAATCGACACCCGACTCGAGCACCACCTTCTTCATGCCCTCCAGATACCGGGTCACCGCCTGGTGGTAGCGGTCGGCGATGTCCACCGGATCGGTGAAGATCGAGCCGCCCCCCTCCATGTCGAGGAACCGCGTCGGCCGCTGGAACTTGAAGCCGATCTCCTGCGGATCGAGCAGATGGAAGACCGACACGTCGTGGCGGCGGAACCGGAGGTGGCTGAAGCTCGACGCCAGCACCGCCGGATCCATGAACAGGTCGGAGACGATCACCACCAGGGCCCGCTGCCGGATCGTTTCGGCGAGCTCGTGGAGCACCTCGGGGAGCCGCGACGCCCCGGCCGGCTTCGCCTCGTCGAGGATGTCAAACATGAGCCGGAGGTGGGTCGGGCTGCGTCGCGGCGGCAGCGTGCGCACGATGCCGTCGGCCACGCAGGAGATGCCGACCGCGTCTCCCTGCTGGGAGGCGAGGTAGGCGAGCGAGCCGCAGATCCGCCGGGCGTAGTCGATCTTCGTCATGCGCCCCTCGGCGCCGAAGTTCATCGACCCCGAGGTGTCGAGCACGAAGCAGCACCGCAGGTTGGTGTCGGCCTCGTACTCCTTGACGTAAAACCGGTCGGATCGGCCGAAGGCCCGCCAGTCGAGCCGGCGCAGGTCGTCGCCGGGGACGTACTTGCGGTACTCGGCGAACTCCACGCTCGACCCGCGGTGCGGGCTCACGTGCCGCCCCGACACGCCGCCGACCATCGGCTGACGGGCCAGCAGGGGCACGCTCGCCAATCGCGAGAGAACCTGGGGGTCGAGAAAACTGCGGGTCTGGCGTTCGCCGATCATGCCCTCGGTCCCTTTCGGCGGTTCAGCCCACCTGCTCCGCGACCGTTTCCTTCACCAGCCGGCCGACGATCTGCTTGGCGTCGATCCCCTCGGCCTGGGCCGCGAACGTGGTGATCAGTCGGTGCGTAAGCACCGGTGCCGCCACCGCCTCGATGTCCTCGAGCCGGACCATGTAGCTGCCGGAGAGCGCCGCCCGCGACTTGGCGCCGAGGATCAGGTTCTGCACGGCCCGCGGACCGGCACCCCATGAGACCAGCGGCTTGAGCCAGGCGGGCGCCGTCTCGCCGCGCGGCCGCGTCTTGCGGACGAGCTTGGCCGCGAACTGGTAGATATGATCCGGCACCGGCACGCGGCGGACGATCTGCTGATAGTCGATGATCTCAGCCGCCGTGAGGACGTGCTCCAGCGAGGGGACCGTGTTGCCCGTGGTGCTCCGGGCGATCATCACCTCCTCCTCCTCGGTCGGATAGTCGAGCTCGATGAGGAACATGAACCGGTCGAGCTGCGCCTCCGGCAGCGGGTAAGTGCCTTCCTGCTCCACCGGGTTTTGCGTGGCGAGCACGAAGAACGGCGGATCGAGCCGCGACGTCTTGCCGACGACCGTCACCTTGTGCTCCTGCATCGCCTCCAGCATCGCCGCCTGCGTCTTCGGCGGGGCACGGTTGATCTCGTCGGCGAGCACGATGTTGGCGAACACCGGGCCGGGGACGAAGTGAAACTCCCGGCGACCGTCGGCGGTCTCCTGGAGGATGTCGGTGCCGGTGATGTCCATCGGCATCAGGTCGGGGGTGAACTGGATGCGGTTGAACTTCAGCGACACCGTCTCGGCGAGCTTGCTGACCAGCAGCGTCTTGGCCAGACCCGGCACGCCCATCAGGAGCGCGTGACCGCGGGCGAACAGGCAGATCGTCAGCCGCTCGACCGTCTCCTCCTGCCCGATGATCACGCGGCCCAGTTCCTTCTTGAGCCGCTGATAGACGGAGCCGAGCCGGTTGATGGCGGCGACGTCGTCGTCATTGAGCTTGGCGGCTGGTTCGGGAGTGGAAACGGTGGCCATGAGGTTCCTCGTGGGTCTGGGTCCTGGGGGGGTGAACTGGGCTGAAAGCCGGTGGTTCGGACTTCGGGCGGCAGCCGGGTTTCTCCGGCGTACCGTGCCAACTGGGGGTCAGCGGGCGGGACCGGTGGGGCTCCGGCACCCGAAGTATGCCCCAGCGGAGATGGTTTCGCACTGGCCGACCCAGCGGATGCGGAAAACCTCAGGGCGGCCGCCGGGTATCGCCCAAAAACGGGAATACGGGCCAACAATGCCTGTCCCGTTGCGTTCGGGGGACCGGAATTATGCCTGTCCTTTTTCCCCGGGCGGCCTGGATCGTGCCTGTCCTTCTGGGGGCGCTTTTTGGGGCGGGCATCGCGTTTTCGCGGGCGATTAGCGGAGGGCAGCGGCTTCGAGGGCCTGCCGAAGCCGGTCCGGCTCAGCCTGCCGAAGCCGGTCCAAATGGGCCCGGGCCGCCGGCAGGGGACAGGCAGCCAGGTAGCCGGCCACCGCCCGCCTCACGAGCGGATCATCGCCGCCGAACCGGCCCCAGGCCGCCGCCACCGCGTCCACGGCATCCCAGGCCTGGTACCGGGCCAGATCGACCACGGCGTCGGCGGCCACCGCGGGGTTGTCCACGAGCCCGCCGGTGGCCCGGGCCACGGCGTCCCGCGGCACCGTCTCGGCCAACTGCTCCCACGCGAACCGCAGCGCCGCCAGCGCGTGCCGGGCGTCCCCGGCCCGCGTCTCGGGGCTGCACAGTCCGCGGCCGACGATCCAGTCGAGACCGCCGCCACCCTCGGCCACGAGCAGGCCGGCCAGGAGACCGTCGAATCCCGCGCGCACGTCGGTCCCGGGACGGTCGATCGCCCCGCGCAGGACCGCGGTCAGTCGGGCCCGCATCGCCGCGTCCCGCTCGCGGACCGCCACCAGCCCGAGGGCGAGACCGTAAAAACCACGCCGACGCTGGTCGATGCCGGGATCGACCACCCAGGCCCCGAGTTTGCCGGCGTCGAATCCGCCCGCCGCGTCGCGGACCGCCGCGAACGGGGCGAGCCCGAATTCCGTGAACGCGTCGTCGGCGATCGGCCGGTCGGGATGCTCGAGCCGCGCCGCAAACCAGGCGAGCCGCTCAGCCGCCGGCCGCGTCGTCGCCGGGGCGGCGGCCACGTGCGCGAGCAGGGCCTCGTCGGCGGCGATCGCCTCCCAGCGGTCCGCCGCGCCGGCCCGCGGCCCCGCGCCAAACAGCACGGCAAACCCCTCGACCGCTCCCTCGACCCGCGCCGTCACGGGGGCGTTGCCGCCGGGGAGCGGACCACGAATCGTCTGCCGGAGGATGAAGGGCTGTTCCAAAAGCCCGTCGCTGCCACGGGCCGCCGGCCCGGCAGCCTCACCGACCGCCGTGACGGCGGCGGTATCACGGCGCTCGGCGAGCGATCGGCCGACGACACCGCAAAACGGACAGGCCACGGCCGTGGCCGCAAGCATCGCGACGACCACAAGACCGCCGGCGACACGGCGCGGGGCGAGCGGTGTGGATGGATCACCGGGCATCCCGTCGATCGTACCCTCCCTGAACCGGATCACACGGCCGGGCAAACCGAGCCGACATGGAGCGTGGGCGGCCGTCGGCGGCGCGGGCCGTGGCGGCCGTACAGCCCCACGACCCGCTCCTGTCCCCGTCGTTCGGTCAGGCGTACATCGGGTCGAAGTTCCGCTCGCGCTGCATCCGCTGCCGCCAATAGGGCACCGTGCAGAGCAGGAGCCGGCCGGTGCCCTCGTAGGACTGGGCGAGTTTCTGCCCCGACATCCAGGAACTGATGAACGACCGGGCGGGGCGACGGATCCGCAGCCGGATGCCATCCGTGCGGGCGACCACGAACGCCCCGTCGGTGATGAGGCGGTCGTTTTTGAGCTCCACCTCCTCCACCGGACCGTCCACCGCCAGCACCACCTGGCCCGTCCCGGTGAGCGCGGTCTTGTACCAGAACAGGCCCTGGTCGGCCCACCACGACGTCCACATCGACTCGCGGTGGATCGCCAGCCGAACCTCGCCGTCGCTGGCCCAGTAGCAGCGGGTGTCGAGGATCCAGCGTTCACCCTGCTTGATCCGCATCACCTGATAGCCGCCGAGCGTCGAGTCCAGCCAGACGCTTCCCGTGCCCGAGTACCGGGGCCGGATCGGCGACTCGTCGGAGAACAGCGACACCCACCAGGCCTGGAGCGTCGGAAACGGCACGTCCATCCGGATCGCGCCCTGCATGTGGTTGAGCGCCCCGCGCTCCGTGCGCACGTCGTCGTCGTCGAGATCGACGCGGACCCAGCGCATGCCCTCGCTCGACTCGACCTCAAACGTCGCCATGGATGTCCACCTCCGCGCCGCGGGTGACGCCCCCCTTCGTCCAGTCCACCGACCAGCCGGGGAAGGCGATCTCGGGGTAAGGATCCGGGGCGATGGGGACGCCCGAGTCGTGGATGATGTCGAACTGCCGGTCGGCGCGGATCCGGCCGATGCGGCAGTACTTCGTCGTGTGCTGGGTCCGCGGGTCGAGCCGCACCGCCCCGCCCGGACCGGCGAACTCGAGGCCGTCGCGGAACGCCTGCCGCACCGCCTCGGTCTCGAACGAGCCCGCCTTCTCCACGGCCTTCTTCCACAGGTGCAGGAGGCACCAGTCGGGCTCCATCGGGTCGCCGGTCACGCGGTCGAAGCCGAAGGCGTCGCGGAACCCCTGCACCCAGGCCTTGTTGGCCGGCGTGTCGAGGCTCTGGAAGTAGCACGACACGGCGAGGTGCCCCTTGACCTGCGCCGGCAGCAGGCCGCGGAGTTCGTCCTCGGCGATGCTCGTGGAGAGCACCGGCACCTTGGCCGGATCGACCTGCGCGGCGGCGAGGGCGGCGAACAGGCCGAGATTCGAGTCGCCGTTGACGGTGTTCAGCACGCAGTCGGCGCCGCTCGCCTGCACGTATTTCACGACCGTGGAAAAGTCCCGGTCGCCGAGCGGCACGTAGGCCTCGCCGACGACCGCCAGCCCCTTCGACTTGAGGTACTTCTTGGCGATGAAATTGGCGGTTCGCGGGAAGATGTAGTCCGATCCGACGAGGAAGATTTTTTTCTTCCCGCCCCCCTCCGCGCCGAGCAGCCAGTCGAGCGCCGGGATGATCTGCTGGTTCGGCACCATCCCCCCGTAGACGCAGTACTTCGACGACTCGTTCCCCTCGTACTGCACCGAGTAGAGGAGGAGCTTCTCTGCTTCCTCGAAGATTGGCAGCACGGCCTTGCGGCTGGTGCTCGTCCAGCAGCCGAACACGGCCACCGGATCGGCCTCGAGCAGCTGCCGGGCCCGCTTCACGAACAGTTCCGGCCGGGAGCGGGGATTGGGGGCCCGGGTGACGACCTTCCGGCCAAGGATTCCGCCGGCGGCGTTGATCGTCTCCACGGCGTGGAGCTCGATGTCGCGGAGCCCGGTGGCGCTGATCCCCAGCGGCCCGGTCTGCGAGTGGAGCAGGCCGAGCATGACCTCGGACTGCCGCGGCGGGATGCCGAGCGAGCAGCCGACGAACATGCCCGGGGCCAGCACCCGCGCGGCGGCGAGCGTGGCGGCTGCGCTCCGCGCGACCGCCCCCCGGCGGGTGATCCGCGGATCCACGGCCGCGGGCCGGTTCGATGGCGACGCTGTCATTCCTCGTTCATCCGCTTGTAGAGAACCTCGAACGGCTCCGCCGTGATGCTGACGTCGCCGCGGAACGGCTGGTTCATGTCGAAGATCAGGTGCATCATCACGCCCAGGTAGGCGGCGAGGATCCCGCCGAGCACGAGCTGGGTGATGAACCTCATGTCGAACAGCCAGCAGATCGCCATGTTGAGCACGGCCCCGAGCAGCATCACGTACCACATCGACGGCGGCAGCGAGGAGTTGACCGAATACAGCCGCATCCGCCGGGCTTCGAGGAAGTTGTTGAACTGCCGCAGGGCCTCGGCGTGAACGATCTCCTCGGCCGGCGTCCGCGGCTGGAACTCGAGCAATTTTTCGTGAAATGCCTCCGCCCGGATCGTGCCCTCCTCGGGGACGATGCCCTCACGCTGCAGCGGCCAGGCGTAGTTGATCACGTAGCGGGTGTAGTCGCGGAGCAGCCAGCGCAGGTTCTGGCCGTGCGGCTCCGGATAGCGGGAGATGTCCTCGTAGAGCGCCGACAGCGCGGCCGCCTCGCGGGTCACGTTTTGGCCGGCGTCGGAGACGTTCTGGTAGGCGGTGACGGCGATCAGGCCGAGGAGCAGGCCGTAGAACACGCAGAAGCAGGAGAGCACGTAGCCGACGATGTCGTTCTGGCCCGGCGTATTGCGGACGAACTGCCGCAACAAGGGGCGAAAGAAAATCGACCCGACCCAGTAGAAGCCGACGAAGGCCAGGACGAACAGCCCCGTCGCCTTCAACGTCGGCAGGTCGTAGAGCCAGTAGAAATCTTCGACCGAGGGGAGCATCGGAATCTCGCAACGGCAGCGGCGTGGATGCAACGCGGCCCGCCGCGGGCCGCCACGCCGCGGGAGGATGATACCAAGCCGGCGCCGCTAGAGTGAATTTTGCGGCGATTTTCGCGCCGTCGCAGCCGACATAGCGTCTGCTCCGGCTTGCTGGCCTTCGCGCCGTCGCAGCCGACAAAGCGTCTGCTCCGCCTTACGGTCGCCGGGCAGAGCCCGGCTCCCACGCAAGCGATGCTTGCACGGTTATTGCCACTCTCGGAGCCGGCGGATCGGCGGAAGCTCGAGGAGCGTGAGGCGATCTTGCCTCAGCGACGAGACTTCTGCCGTCCGCCGGCGGGTTGGGCCGAGGGCCTCGCCGATCGCGACCGCCCCCTACCGGACCTCGTCGCCGTCGAGGGCGTAGATCGCGAGATGCTTGCCGTCCGGCCCGCGCAACTCGTCGAGCCGGAACGTGCCCGCTACGGCCACCGGCCGGACCGAGAAGGTCGTGCTCCTGCCGGGTCGCATCCGGACCACGATGCAGTCGTGGAGCGCCGCGCCGGGACCGAAGCAGCACTCCTGGTTGTCGCGCACCAGCACGAACTGCGTGATCCCGGTCTGCTGGAAACTGGGCAGGATGTAGCCGCGAATCCGCACCGGCCGACGTTCCAGTTCCGTCACGCGCTTGGGAAGCAGGTCGCGGGTGAACGGATCCCCCTTCTTCATGTCGAGCTTGATGTCGTCGAACGTGATCTCCAGCGCCGGCTCCCGGGCCAACTCCCGACCAGGCGGCTGCTCAGGCTGCCGGGCGGCCGGAGCCGGCGACTCGATGCCCGGAGCGGGCGGCACGGCCGGCGCAGGCCGCGACTGGTCGGGCACGGTCGGTCGCGGGCCGCCGCAGCCGACGAGGCCGAGGACCACGACGACCCACACCCTGCACGACGCTCGCCGCATCCCGGTCCTCGTGATCAGCGCAGACGGGCGCCTTCGATGTGGTAGAGCACGCCGCCGCTGACATCCGTCGTGGCGACCGGCCGGACGGCGAACCGCCCGGCCACCTTGGTCAACCGCGGTGAGAAGTGGATCGTCGCGCCGTCGGCCAGCTTCACCAGCACACGGTCGCTGATCTTGGGCTGGCCGCCGAAGCAGCACTCCCCCTGGTCGCGGCAGAGGAGGAACTCGCTGGTTCCGTTCGGCTTGGGCGGATCGGGGGGATAGATGTAGCCCTTGAGCAGCACGTCGCGGCCGTCGAGGGCGACCGCCGACTCCGGAATCAGGTCCGCCGGATCACCAGGCAGGGGCTGGAGCATGGCGTAGTTCATCCGCATGAACCCGGGGGGGAGTTCCGCCGCGTAGCTCCGCATTTGCCACACGAGTCCGCCGAGAAACATCGCGGCCCCGATGCCGACGGCCGCGACCGCCAGGCCGCGGCCGGCGAGCACGTCGGGACGCCGGGCGATGTCCCGCAGCGCGACGCCCCCCAGCACCATGCCGACGACCGGCAGGACGAGCAGCCACCAGTCGAGAAACGCCAGCGGCGCGAGCAGGGAGATGACCCCGGCGGCGATCGCCGCGCCCGACAGGGAACGGTAGCCGTCGGCGGCGTCGGAGTCGCGCCGACCGCCGCTGGCGCCGAGCGGCGCGTCGAACAGGCCGGGGGAGCCGGTGGCGGCGGACATGGGGCACACTCGGGTGTGGTCAGGCAAGGGGCGGTGGCAGACGCCCCGATTCTACCGCGCGATCGGGCCGGCTCCGCCGCCCCGCAGGGCGGCCCGCGAGACCAACGCGACGGCCGCCACGGCCGCTGCCCAGATCAGCCACAGCCAGCGCTTGTCGGCCCCGGTGGCCGGGACGGCGGCCGCGGCATCGGGCTCCCGGTCGGTCGGCTCCTCGTCGGCCTTCACCGGCACAACCTGCTGTGCAAGGAGGGCGTCGTCACCGGCCCCGCCGGCCGGCTCGGACTGCGACGCGGTTTCCGCCTCGTTGAGATCGCGCTCGGGCGCCGGTTGCGGCCCCCCGGCCTCGTCCTCGGAATCGTCGCTGCTGCCGGCCTTGGGGGCCGGCGCGAACGCCCCGGTGAGGCCGGCCAGCGTCGTCGCCCGGCGGACCGCTTCGGGGTCGATCTTCTCCAGTTCCGGGATCGCGGCGGCGGCCTCGGGGAGCGGGCAGGCGCGGAGGAAGTTCACGATCGGCTCGCGGACGAAGATGTTGTCGTCCTTGGCGTCCTTGAAGATGGCGACGAGCTGCGGCACGACCGACCAGTCCTTCCAGCGGGCGAGGTCGGCGACGACGAGGTCGGCCAGTTTCGGCTCCTGGAGCAGGAGCCGGAGCGATTGCAGGAGACGCTCGCGGGGCACCGCGTCCGACTCCTCCCCGAGGAACCGCAGGGCCATCACCGCGGCATAGGTCTCGGCGAAGGGAACGTCGCGGCCGCGCCGGTCGAGAAACAGTCGATCGACGAGATCGAGCGCCCCCGGGCCGACGAGCGTGACGTAGCAGGCGATCAGGGCGTCGAGCCCGCTGCGAACCTCGGCCTGCTCGGGGTCGAGTTTCTGCCCGTCGCGGCCCACGCCCTCGAGGATCAGCCTGATCCGGCCGGCCTCGCGGTCGCCGCCGCAGACGCCGAGCATCGTGGCGTAGAGCCGGCGCCGGTTGGCCTGGACCTTCGGGTTCTCGATCCACGACAGCAGCCGGGCCGGGTCCATCCGGTCCTTGAGTCCGCGAACGTCCTCGTAGGGCGCGATCGCGAACTCGTCGTAGGCGTCGCGGGCCAGCGGATCATCGGCGTCCTCGAGATGCTCCTGGAAGAAGGCCAGCCGGTCGGGCCCCTTGGCGGGAAGCGACTCGAGTTTTTTCAGGTAGGCCATCGCCCGGTCGCTGACCTTGATCGGGCTCGACCACACCAGCTGCGGCGGCTCGATGCCGAACAGCAGGAACAGTCCGCCGACCGGCTTGTCGTCGAGCATGATCGCCTCGACCGGCTTCCCCTCGGGCCCCTCGTGCCCGGCGTCGGCGACGAGGTTCGCCCCCTTGAGCACGTGCTCGACGCGAAACTTCCCCTTGGGCAGCGGGCCGTCGGCGGCCGGCTTGAGGGCCCCGGCCGGCGGCGGCTCGACGAGCCGGGCGATCACCGCCGCCTGGCTCTGCTCGATCTCCTGTGCAAAGGTCAGGGAGACCGCCGAACAGAACGGGCAGGCCCGGGCCGGCACGGCCGCGGCGCCGGCCACGACGAGCACGGCGAGGCGGATCAGGAGAGACACCCGCAGCTGACTCATGCCGAAATTCTAGCGGCCGGCAACGCCGACGGGCAACGCCAACCGCCGCCGGTGTCAGAGCCACTTGGCGACGTCGGTGCGGTAGGCCGCGAGAGCCGGAAGAATGCCGGCCAGGATCGCCACCCCGATCATGAACGGCACGAGGAGCAGTTCCTGCAGCGGGGCCGCCGAGAGCAGCCCCACCGCCACACCGGTGTGCCTGGTGATCCAGGGCCCGATGCCGGCCACGATCAGGTGGCCCAACACCCAGCCGGCGAGCCCGCCCCCCACGGCCAGCAGCAGGGCCTCGACGAGCACCGCCGCGAGGACGTGCGTCCGCCGCGCCCCCAGGGCCCGCATCACCGCCACGTCGCGGCTGCGTTCCAGCGCCGAGCCGACCATACTCACGAGGATACCGATCGCGGAGACGAGCACGACGAGCGCCGTCACGAGCAGAAGCAGGAGCTCGAGGGGGCGGACGAACAGGTCGAAGAGCTCGCTGACGACCCGCAGCGGGGACTCCGCCTGGCCGTCGCGGCCCTCGTTGATCGCCGTCCGCAGTCCCATGGCGGTCAGTTCCGCCGGCAGGCCGGGGGGCGACGAGGTGGCCACGAGGATCGCGGTCACCTCGCGCTGCGCCAGCGGCAGGGGCGCGGGCTGGCCGGCGGAGCCCGAGGGGAGCGGGGGCGGAGGGGCCGGGCCGGCGCCGGACTCGGTGTCCGCGTCCGCCAGCGGCTTGGCGTGCCCCTCCTGGAGATAGAAGCCCTCCATGTTGACGAACACGCCGCGATCGACCGGCGTGCCGGTGCGGTCGAGAATCCCCACGACGCGAAACGGATCGTGCTCCGCGCCGTCGTCGGCGCCGTGGGTCGGGGCGAAGGTGTCCCCGACCCGGAGGCCGAGGCTCTCCGCCACGGTGGCCCCGACGACACCGGCGAAGAAGTCGTTGTCGCGGAAGTTGCCCCCCGCAGCGAACCGGAACGGCCGGCCGCTGACGGGCGTGAGCCGGTCGAAGTAGGCGGCGTTGGTGCCCACGACGCGGTAGCCGCGGTAATAGTCCCCCATGCAGATCGGCACCGCCGTCTGCACGCTGCCGGCGTAGCGGCCGTCGCGGCCGTCAGCCCGTCCCGAGGCCGGCAGGAACTCCTCGTAGAAGCTCCAGGGAATGTTCTCGATCGGCTTGCTGACGTAGTAGACGCTGTTGAGCACCAGCTGGAGCGGGCTCCCCTTCGCCCCCACGATCATGTTGTAGCCGAGGCCCGTGCCCGACGCGAAGGTCCGGCGCACGAGACCCGCGGTCACGAGCGTGGCGACGACGAGGGCGACGCACAGCGCCAACGAGAGCATCGTCAGGCCGCTGGTCAGCGCCCGCTGCCGGATGCTCCGCCAGGCGATGCCGAAGATGCTCATGGCCGACCTACCTCCGCGGCCCGGTTGAACTCCTCGAGCCGGAGCCGGCGTGGAAACCGGCCCGCGACCTCGGGGGCGTGGGTCACGACGAGCAGGGCCACCCCCTGCTCGGCGCAGGTCGTCTGCAGCAGGTCGATGACCTGCGCCTGATGGGCGGCATCAACGCTGGCGGTCGGCTCGTCGGCAAGGATCGCCCGCGGCCGGTTGGCCAGCGCCCGGGCCACCGCCACCCGCTGCTGCTGGCCGATCGAGAGTTCGGCCGGCCGGTGGTGGAGTCGGTGGCCGAGGCCGACGGCGGCGAGCAGGCCGGTCGCGCGGCGCCGGTCGGGCCGGGCCGAGCCGAACGACATCGCCACCAGCACGTTGTCGAGCGCCGTGAACCCGGGCAGGAGATTGAACTGCTGGAACACGAGGCCGATCTTGTCGGCGCGGATCCGGTCGCGGCTCGCCTCCGGCAGCCGGCAGATGTCGCGGCCCTCGACGAGGACGCGGCCGGCGTCGGGCCGGAGGATCCCGGCGATGACGTGCAGGAGCGTCGATTTGCCCGATCCGCTCGGCCCCTCGAGGGCGCACTGCTCACCCGCGGCGACGCTGAACGCGGGGACGTCGAGCACGTCCACGGTCTCCCCACCGGGCAGGGCGAACGACTTGCGGACGTCGTGGAGTTCGATGACAGGCGTGGTCATGGGAGAGTCGAAACAGCCTAGCAAAACCGGCCGGTTCGGGGCCGGGCCCGGCCTGTCCGGGCACCCGATTGAGCCGACGCCGCCGGCCGGTGTATATTCCGCCGCCCCGCCCGGGTTTTTCCCCGTTTCACCCCCAGGAGTCTCGTCGTGCCCATCCGCGTCGGCATCAACGGTTTCGGCCGCATCGGTCGCCTCACCTACCGGGCGATCTACGAGAAGTACGGCCTCAATGGCGACGTCCAGGTGGTCGCCCTCAACGACCTCACCGACGCCAAGACCAACGCCCACCTGCTGGAGTTCGACTCCAACTACGGGCCCTTCAAGGGGAAGGTCGGCCACGAGGGGAACGATCTGCTCGTCGACGGCCACAAGATCCACGTCTTCGCCGAGAAGGATCCGGGGGCGATTCCGTGGGGCTCGCAGGACGTGCAGATCGTCGTCGAGAGCACCGGCTTCTTCACCGACGCCACCAAGGCGGCCGCCCACCGGCGCGACAGCGTGAAGAAGGTGGTGATCTCGGCTCCGGCCAAGAACGAGGACCTGACGCTCGTGCTCGGCGTCAACAACGAGATGTACGACCCCAAGAAGCACCACGTCATCTCCAACGCCTCCTGCACGACCAACGGCCTCGCCCCGGTCGCCAAGGTGCTGCACGAGACGTGGGGCATCGACCGCGGACTCCTGACGACGGTTCACGCCTACACCAACTCGCAGAAGACGGTGGACACGGCGGCCAAAGACCTGCGTGACGCCCGGGCCGCGGCCCTGAACATCGTCCCGTCGAGCACCGGTGCCGCGAAGGCGGTGGGCCTGGTGATCCCGGCGCTGCAGGGCAAGTTCACCGGCATGGCGTTCCGCGTGCCGACGCCGACGGTGAGCGTGGTGGATTTCACGGCGCTGCTCACCAAGGATGCCTCGCCGGCGGAGATCAACGCCGCCATGAAGAAGGCGGCCGAGGGGCCGCTGAAGGGGATCCTGCGGTACACCGAGAAAGAACTCGTCTCCACCGACCTCAAGGGAGACCCGCACAGCTCGATCTTCTCGGCGGTGGACACGATCGGCCTCGGCAACTTCGTCAAGGTGGTGAGCTGGTACGACAACGAGTGGGGCTACTCCAACCGCGTCGCCGACCTGCTCAACTTCCTCGAAGACCGCGGCCTCTGATCGGCCAGCCAGTCGCGCTGTTCCTGTGAATGCCCGTCCCGTTGGGCGCTCCGGGCGAGGTCGTGCGCATGCCCAGTTGGGCGCGTGAGGGGTTGCCCGTGCCCTGCGAGCCGGCCTTGCTGGCCAGCGCAGCCGGGACGGCGGAGCGCAGGCAGCATGGAGTGAGCGTAGGACAGGATGTCCGGAGCGAACGTCCGGCGAGCGGGGCACGGACAACCCCGGCCGGCGGCCAGCAAATGCCTATCCCAACGCAACTCAGCCCGACGCCGCGTCAGCCGCGGTCGCCGTCGAAGCCGACCGTGCGGCGCACCCGGTAGGGCCGCCGATCGCCCGCCACGTGCACGACCAGTTCCGCGATCAGGCCCGTGGCGAGGATCTGCACGCCGATCACGAGCAGCAGGACACCGAGCGTGAGCAGGGGCCGGTGACCGATGCTCTGCCCGGAAAACCAGACGACGGTCAGGTGGCCGCAGATCGCCAGCCCGGCGAGAAACGCCAGGGCCCCGATCCAGCCGAAGAAGTGGAGCGGCTTGCGCAGGTACTTGAGCAGGAACGCGACCGTCACCAGGTCCATCAGTCCGCGAAAGAATCGACGGACACCGAACTTCGAGACGCCGTGCCGGCGCGGGTGATGCTCGACCACGATCTCGCCGACGCGAAACCGGTTCATGGCGGCCAGCGCCGGGATGAAGCGGTGCAGTTCGCCGTACAGACGCACCTCGCGGAGGACCTCGGACCGGTAGCACTTGAAGCCGCAGTTGATGTCGTGGAGCGGCACGCCGGTGAACCGGCGGACGAGCCAGTTGAAGACCCGCGAGGGAAGCACCTTGTGCCATGGGTCGTGCCGCGTCTGCTTGTAGCCGCTGACGACGTCGAGGCCGTCGGCCAGAGCCGCCAGGAACCGGGGGATCTCCCGGGGGTCGTCCTGGAGGTCGGCGTCGAGCGTGAACACGATCTCCCCCGCCGCCCGCTCGAATCCCGCCGCCAGGGCGGCGCTCTTGCCGAAGTTGCCGCGCAGCTCGACGAGCCGCACCTCGCCCGGCCGCTGCACGGCGAGCCCGGCGGCGACCGCGGCGCCGGCGTCGCGCGAGCCGTCGTCCACGAGGATCACCTCGAACGACCGGCCGGTCGGCCGCATCGCGGCGGCGATCCGGTCGCAGAGCTCGACGAGCGTCGGCTCCTCGTCGACGAACGGGATGACGAACGAAATCGAGGGGGGCATGCAGGAACCGGAGCGACGGGCGGTGGCCGGACGGATTCGACCCAACTATACTCGCCGCCCGTTGACCGTCCCGATCGTGGCGTCCGCGAGGGCTTTCCTACCGGGAGCACGTTGGGAAGGCGGAGTCCGTGAGGGGCTGCCCATGCCCAGGGAGCCGGCGTTGCTGACAAGCGCAGGCCCGGAGGCCGAAGCGCAGGCAGCATCGAGTGAACGGAGGCCGGGAGGGCCGCAGTGAACGTCCGGCGAGCGGGCGTGGGCGGCCCCGAACCGTGACCCAGCACGTGTCGACTATTGGATGCTCAGGGTAGTATCATGTCCGTTCCCGACCGACGGCCCGCCATGACCCCCGCGCCCGAAGCCGACCCTCGTGCCGCGCTGCGCCGCGGGGTGTACCTGCTCGTGGCGGCGGTCGCGATCGGCAACGTCACCGGCCGGCTGTTCGCCGTCAACTCGGTCGACACGATCCGCCTCGAGCGGCACCTCAACGAGGAGGCGCGGCGGCAGACGGCCCCCGGGGCGGAGCCGCGGCTTCGCCACCTGCAACGGCCGTTTCTCAGTGGCAACGACCGGAGCCGCTGGTGCACCGTCCGGGCGCTGGTCGAGCACGGCACCTACGCCATCGACGACATCGTGTCCCAGCCCGGCTGGGACACGATCGACATGGTCAAGCACGACGGCCGCGGCGGCCCGGCCCCGGGCCCCGACGAGGGGCATCTCTACTCCAGCAAGCCGCCGCTGCTGCCGACGATCATGGCCGGCGGCTACTGGCTGCTCCACCGGCTCACCGGCAGGACGCTCGGCACGCACCCCCACGAACTCGGCCGGATCCTCCTGTTCTGCTGGAACGTCGTCCCGTTCGCAGCCTATCTGGCGCTGCTCGCCCGGATCGTCGAGCGGTACGGCACGACCGACTTCGGCCGGTTGTTCGTGTTCGCGGCCGCCGCCCTCGGGACACTGCTCACGGCCTACGCCGTCGCGTTCACCAACCACTGGCCGGCGGCCTTCGCCGCGATGGTCGCGCTCGACGCGATGCTCCGGATCGTCCGCCAAGGGGAGCGCCGCCGGCGCTGGTTCTTCGTCGCCGGACTGGCCGCCGCGTTCCTCGCCGCCTGCGAGCTGCCCGGCCTGGCGTTCGTCGGCCTCGGCGGCCTGCTCCTCCTCCGGGTCGCGCCCCGGCAGACGCTGCTTTTCGCACTGCCCGCCGCCCTGCTCGTCGGCGTGGCCGCCTGCGGCACCAACCAGCTCGCCCACGGCACGATCCGCCCGGCCTACACCGAGCGGCATGTCCCGGGGGGCTGGTACGACTACCAGTTTCAACGCGGCGGCCGCGTCATCGACAGCTACTGGAAGCCGAACGTCCCCAAGAGCGCGATTGACCAGGGGGAGCCGTCACCGGCGGCCTACGCGTTTCACGTCCTCGTCGGCCACCACGGCATCTTCTCGCTCACGCCGGTCTGGCTGCTGAGTCTCGCCGGCCTGGTGCTGCTCGTCGTCCAACGTGATGCCGGGGACGGGCACGGCCGCTGGCTGGCGGCGGCGATCTTCGCCTGCACCGTCGTCTGCCTGGCGTTCTACGTGATGCGGCCGCTCGAGGACCGCAACTACGGCGGCACGGCGACGGGCTTCCGCTGGGCGCTGTGGTTCGCGCCACTCTGGCTCTACGCCATGATCCCGGCAGCCGACGCCCTCGCCGCCACCCGCGGCCGTCGGCTGCTGGCGGCGGCCCTGCTCGCCGTGAGCGTGGCCAGCGCGGCCTACCCGACATGGAACCCGTGGACGCTGCCCTGGCTGCAGGTGCTCTGGACCTACTGCACCAGCGTCAGCGGGTCCTGATCGTCGCTTCGGTCTCCAGCGGCGGGCCGCCGGGTGGAACGAAACCCACGACCACCCGGACCGTGTCCGCCGTCGGGCCGCGTCCCTGCCAGGGAAGGTCGAAGTGCAGCCCCCGGGCCCGCGACGTGCGCCGGAAATGCCCCGCCGCCTGCGCGGCCGGTATCTCCCACCGGGCCAACGGCCCCGAATCGGCGGCATCGAACACGGTGATCGTCACGTCCCCGGCCGCGGCCACGAGCCGCTCCTCGTCGTCGCGAACCTCGAACACCAGCCGCAGGCCGGCGGCCGTGCCGGCGTCGGCGATGCACGCGGTCTGCGCCAGATTGACGACGACCCGGGCGGGCGGCCCCTCCGGCACCGGCACGTCGAACGAGGTCCGGCGGCCGGTCGCCCCTCCCGCCGTCGTCTCAAACGGCCGGGCGGCGGGATCGATCGGCGCAGGGCCAGGGGGAAAGTCGAGGCCGCCGCCGGCCGGCACCGTCGTCGAGCGGCCGGCATCACCCGTCGGCAACGGCGGCACACCCTCGAGATCGGGCGGGGCCGGTTTCAGGGGCGGGCCCGCCGGCTGCCGCCCCGGCCCGTCGGGCAGTTGGATCGCCGGCGGCACCGGGGCCGCGCCGGCCGGCGGCCGCGGCCGAACCGGCCCAGTCCGCGGCGTCGCCTGATCACCGGGCGCAAGGCCGAGTTGCCGGCGCAGGCTGGCGTTTTCGCTCGCCGACTGCTCGAGCCTGGAGCACTGCTCCTGAAGCTCGTCCTGGAGCTGGTAGATCTGGTCTTCCTGATAGCGGAGTTCGCGTTCCAGCAACTGCTGGCCCAGGTCGCTGCGACAGCCCGCCAGAAACGCCACGAACCCGATCAGCCACAGGCCCGAAAGCCCTGCCGCCGCGTTGCGGATGGTGGTCTGCATGATGCGCCTCCCTGCGCCTCACCGGGCCGCCGCCGGCCCGTCGTCTGCCTCGATCCATCGTCCCCGGCTCCGCCGGGCAAACCCCTCACGCCCCTGGGGTCGGCATCCGTTCGATCACCTCGTCGATCAGCCGGTAGTCGAGCGCCTCGTGCGCCGACATGAACCGGTCACGATCGGTGTCCTGCTCGATCTTCTCCAGCGGATGCCCGGTGTGCCGGAGGAGGATCGCATTGAGTTTCTGCTTGACGTTCTTGAATTCCTTGGCGTGGATCATGATCTCCTCCGCCGTGCCCTCCATGCCAGCGAGCGGCTGGTGGATCATGATCCGGGCGTTCGGCAGAGCGCGACGCTTGCCCTTGGCGCCGGCGGTGAGCAGCACGGCCCCCATCGAGGCGCACTGGCCGATGCAGTAGGTGGCCACGTCGCAGGTCACGAACTGCATGGTGTCGTAGATCGCCAGACCCGCCGTCACGCTGCCGCCGGGCGAATTGATGTACAGGTGGATGTCGGCCTTGGGGTCGTCAGACTGCAGGAACAGGAGCTGGGCCACGATCGCATTGGCGACCTCGTCGTTGACCTGGCTGCCGAGGAACACGATCCGGTCCTTGAGCAGGCGGCTGTAGATGTCCATCGCCCGCTCTTCGCGGCCGCTCTTCTCGATGACGTAGGGGATCAGGGGCATGGGATTCTTTCGCGGACGGGGCTGGGGCTGTTCCTGGGGCGATGCACGCGGGGCGGGCGTCAGTCCTTCTCTTCCTGTTCGTCCGCGGACGGCGGCGGCCGCGTCAGCACCTCGTCCACGAGGCCGTACTCCTTCGCCTCGGTTGCCGTGAGATAGCGATCGCGGTCGGTGTCGCGGGCGATGCGGTCGATCGGCTGCCCGGTATGGCCGGCGAGGATCTCGTTGAGGATCGCCCGGGTCTTGATGATCTCGTCGGCCTGGATCTCGATGTCGCTCACCTGGCCGCCGACCTGGCCGTAGGGCTGGTGGATCATCACCTTGGCATGCGGCAGGGCGAACCGCTTTCCCTTCGCCCCCCCCGCCAGCAGCACGGCACCGCCGCTGGCGGCCAGCCCGACGCAGTACGTGGCCACGGGGCAGGTGAGGATCTGCATCGTGTCGTAGATCGCCATCGTGGCCGTCACGCTGCCGCCGGGCGAATTGATGTAGAAGTGGATGTCCTTGCGCCGGTTCTCGCTCTGCAGGTAGAGGAGCTTCATCACCAGCTCGTTGGCGTTGCCGTCGTAGATCTCTCCCTGGAGGAGGATGATCCGGTTTTCGAGCAGCAGGTCGCCGAGCGTCATCTGCCGCTGCCGCTGATAATCGCGGTAGGCGGACGAGGCCAGCGGATCGACGGGGCGTGGGTGCATCGGCATCTCGGAAGGGTGTGCGGGGGGTTCAGCCGCGGCCGCCGGGCCGGGCCGCCGGCTCCGACTGCCGTGCGGTGGGGATCTCCTCCTCACCCACGACCGCGCCGCAGACGGCGAGATCGACGGCCTCCGCATCCGGCGTGTGGAACTCGAACGGGGTGTCCTTGAACGTGGCGTGGGACGTCACCAGGTCGATCGTCTTGCGTTCGATGATCTGGTTCCGCAGCACGTCCATCAGGCCGCGCCGCTCGAGGCCGGCCCGCACGCGGCGCGGCGACTCGCCCGCCTGGTCCGCGATCGCCCGGATCTCGTCGTCGTAGTCGGCGGGCGTGTCGGCGATCCCCTCCTCCTCGGCGATCCGTTCGAGGATGAAGTGCTCCTTGAGGGCCCGGGACGTGCTGGCCATCACGGTCTGCCGCAGGTCGTTGACATGCCGGCGGATGGCGTCGTTGTCGAAGCCGCTGCGCCGAAGCTCGAGGATCGACCGCTCCAATTCCCGCTGCGCCTGCCGGCGCAGCAGGGACGGGGGCAGATCCCAGTCGGCCGATGCGGTCAGGGCGGCGGCCACCTGCTGCCGCACCTGCCGGCGGCGATGCCACTCCAGCTGCCCCTCGAGCTGCCGCTGCACCATCGTCCGCAGCTGCTCCTCGGACTCGAAGCCACCGAGATCCTCGAGGATCGTCGGCGTCAGCTCCGGCAGTTCGTGCTTCTTGACTTCGAGGATCGCCATCTCGACCGTGACGTCCTTGCCGCGCAGGTCCTCGACCGCCGCCTCGTCGGAGACCCGGACCGTGGCCGTGACGGTCGTGCCCGGGCGGGCCGCCTTCACCAGCGTGTCGAAGCCGGCCAGCTCCGCGTCGGCGAACGAGAGCCGCGGCCGGACGACCATCTCCACCTCGGCGGCCTCGGAGAGCAGCCGGCCGCCGTCGGTGCAGCGGACGTTGGCCACGATCATGTCGCCCGGGGCGGGCGGGCCGTCGTGCGGGATGAACCGGCTCCGTTCGCGGAGCAGGTTCGCCACCGCGGTGTCCACGTCGGCCGCGGAAATCTCCCGCGCCGGCCTGCTGATCGA
This sequence comes from Pirellulales bacterium, assembly GCA_044360305.1. Classification (GTDB taxonomy): domain Bacteria; phylum Planctomycetota; class Planctomycetia; order Pirellulales; family UBA1268; genus QWPN01. Next base: position 11,580 of record JBIKKQ010000002.1, on the reverse strand, counting down.
CAGTCCCTTCCAGGCGGGCATGTCGAACTCGGGCCGGACCTCGATCGAAAAGTCGAACGTCATCGGTCCATCCTCGGGCAGGAGGACCGCGTTGGCGTCGAGCTCCGGCTCGCTGATCGGCGTCAGCTTCTCCTGCTCCGAGACCTGCGTGAGCGCGTCGGTGAGCAGCTTGGAGCGGATCTGATCGGACAACTCGGTCTTGAACCGGCTGCCGACGAGCCGCCGCGGGGCGCGGCCGGGGCGAAACCCGGGCAGGGCCGCCGCCGGCATCAATTCCGCCAGCGCATCGTCCTGGTAGCGGACGATGTCCTCGCGCGGAATCGTCACGGTGACGCGCCGCTCGCAGGTGGAGACTTTGTCGATGGAGACCTCGAGCTGGAGCGGCTTCGGTGTCTCGGCTTCAGGCTGGGCGAGGGTGGTCGTGTCGCTCGACATGGTCGGCTCCGCAGGCGGCTCCAGGGACTGCACGGACTGAGTTGAACGGCACCGACCGACCGTCCGACCCGCGGGAAGCCTGCCCCGGGCCGACTCGCAGCCTGCGAACGTCGCCGGAACGCGGCCCCGAATACGGGCGGCGAACGTGATCGGATCGGGATGATTCGAAGCGGGTGATGGGATTCGAACCCACGACAACCACGTTGGCAACGTGGTGCTCTACCAACTGAGCTACACCCGCACAGGGACGGTCCGCCCCCCGACCGGGTCGGCGGGTGGACTGCACCATGCGAACCGGGCGATTATAGGGGCGCGAAACCCCGCCGCAAGATCATCATCGGGGTGGGGCGGGGTTTCTGCGCAGGGCAGGGGGGACAGGCCGGCCGCGGGCCTTTTGCCCGGGCGCGGCCTGTGTAAAATCAAGGGACAGCTTGTGACCGGCAGCCTGATATTCCCGCCTCCGCCCAGAGCCCGCTGGTCAAGACCCGCCCGTCCATGGATGTCAGCCTCGCGATCGTCGCTCCGCCTGCCCAGCAACGGACGCTGTCGGCTCCACTTCCCGTCGTCGTCGGCCGGGGTGAGGAGGCGACCCTGCGCATCAAACAGGAGAGCGTGAGCCGGCGTCACTGCGAGATCTTCACGGCCGACGACAAGGTCTACCTGCGGGATCTCGGCTCCACCAACGGCACGCGGATCGACAAACAGCGGCTCGCGCCGAGCGTCGCCATCGAGGTGGCCCCCGGCACCGTGGCGCGAATCGGAGACATCGCCTTTCGCATCGACTTCACGCCGGTGGAGCAGCCCGCCGCGATGCCCGAATCGCCGGCGTTGCCCGACATGCCGGCACTGGCCGAAGTGGCCGCGATGCCAGACCCGCCCGCGGAGCCACCGGATCTGCCGGCCGGCGATCCGGCTTTCCCGGACCTGACAACGGCTGAGTTGCCAACTGACGACCACGGCTTCGTACCCGAGGAGTTGCCGGCAGCGGATGCCTTCGACCTGCCCGCCGCCACGGAAGCCGTGGATCCCGGGGCCTCGTTCGAGTTCCTCGGTGACGCCGGTGAGCCGCCCGCGCAGGGAGACGCGAGCCTCGACGATTTTCTCAAGGGGCTGCCATGAACGGACCGTCCGTCGGCGGCCCGGGTCAGCCGGCGGCCCCGCGCCGGGTGACCATCCGCGACCTGGCGGCGGCCCGCCGTGACCGCAGGCCGATCACCATGGTCACGGCCTATGACTGGCCCGGTGCGCGGCTGGCCGACGCCGCAGGGGTGGACTGCGTGCTCGTGGGCGACAGCGTGGCGATGGTCGTGGCCGGCCGGTCGTCCACCATCCCGGCCACGCTGGAGCAGATGATCTATCACGGCGAGATCGTGGCCCGGGGGGTGACGCGGGCGCTGGTCGTAGTCGATCTGCCGTTTCCACTCCAGCACCTCGGCGTCCGCACGGCCGTGGAATCGTCCGCCCGGATTCTCAAGGAGACCGGCTGCTCCGCGGTGAAGCTCGAGGGCACCGCCGGCCAGGCGGAGGTGATCGGGGCGATCGCGGCGGCCGGGATTCCCGTCTTCGGCCACGTCGGCCTGCGGCCCCAGGCGGTGCACCAGCTCGGCGGCTACCGGGTGCAGCGCGACGCCGATCGGCTGCTGGCCGATGCCCGCGCCGCGGCGGAGGCCGGCGCCTGCGCCGTCGTGCTCGAATGCATTCCGGCGCCGATCGCGGCGGAGATCACCGCCACGATCGGCGTGCCCACGATCGGCATCGGGGCGGGCCCGGACTGCGACGGCCAGGTGCTCGTGATGCACGATCTCGTCGGCCTCTCCCCGGACCGTGTCCCGACGTTCGTCCGGCGGTACGCCGACACGGCCGGGACGATCGCCGACGCCCTTGCCCGGTGGCGGGCCGACGTCGAGGCCCGCCGCTTCCCGGGCCCCGCCGAGACCCTCGCCTGACCCGGGACGCACGCGACGAGGGGTGCAACGATGGTATTCGCCGGCTGCTGGATCGGGGTGTTGCTCGTGGGGAGCGGGATCGGCATCGCGGTCCTGATCGTCACCCTGGTGCAGCGGCTGTTTCCCGAGGCGGTGCTGCGCCAGGCGCACGACGCCACCGGCAACCTGCTCGCCATCGTCGGCACGCTGTACGCGGTGCTGCTCGGGCTGATCGTCGTCGATGCCATGGTCCGGTTCGAGCGGGCGATGGAGATCGTCCAGCAGGAGTCGAACAGTCTCGCCGACATCTTCCTGCTCGCGGAGCGGCTGCCGGAGCCGCAGCGGACGCGGGTCCAGGACCACTGCCGCGGCTACGCCGACCAGGTCGTCAACGTCGAGTGGCGGCTGATGCAGCAGGCCCGGATGAGCGTCGAGGCGCGGCGGACCGCCATGCAGCTGGTGCGGTCACTCGACGACTTCGAGCCGGTGACGGAGACGCACAAGACCGTGTTTCCCCTGCTGCTGGAGCAGGCCCGGGACCTGTGGGATCGACGGCGCGACCGGGCCACCATGGCCCAGTACGGCATCCCGATCATCGAGTGGGCGGCCCTGCTCATCGGCGCCGCGGTCACGATCCTGTTCGCCGGCCTGTTCAGCGTCGGTAACACCCGGCTCCAGACGCTGCTGACGGCACTGGTGGCCCTGGTGATCGGGCTCAACCTGTACCTCGTCTCGCTGTTCGGCTATCCGTTCGCCGGCGAGTTGTCGGTATCCGCGCGGCCGTTCGAGATCGACATCGGGATCTTCGAGGGCCAGTTCGAGGCCGGGCCCGTCCACGCCGGCGAGGCCCACGGCCGGCCGCCAGCCTACTGACCGCCACCGACGCAGCGCCGGCTACGGGATCACCATCTCGTCGGAAATGATCACCGGCTTGGAGACCGAGCCGCGCACGTGGCTCGTCGGGCTCATCGGCCCGATCGGTCCGGGCGATCCACCAGGACCGGCCGGCGCCCCGGCGGCCGGGGGCGGCCCGCCGGGCAGCACCTGGCCCCCCTCGACGCCCGCGCACTGGTCACAGCCTTCGGCCGGAGCCTGGCAGCCGGTCTGGCACGGTCCACCCTGGCCGCAGATCCGCGGTCCCGCCGCGCCCGGCTGGGGGGCGCCGGGGGGGACGAAACCGGGCGGCAGATGGCCGAACAGCTTCTCGTACTTCCACACCTCGAGCGCGATGTACTTCTCGGTGACCGACTTGCAGCCGGTCAGCCCGGAGCCGACCAAGACCGCGACGCCGCACGCGATGGCGCGGCCGATGGTGTCCCGTCCACGTACCTGCATCGAAGTCTCTCCTCGCCGGCGCCACCCTTGGCCGCCCGTGCCAGATCGCGGCCTCCGCCGGTGGACCCGAAGCCGCGTCACGTGCGGCCGGGGCCGGAAGCCTCGCAACCCTACCCCACGGGACGGGCGCGGCAAACGCGGAGTCGCGGATCGAAGCCGCGAACGTCGCGGCGCGTGGAAAGATGTGCCGGTCTTGCAACCGGCGCCGGGCGAAAAGCCCTCGCGATCAACCGGCGCCGGGCGAAAAGCCCTCGCGATCAACCGGCGCCGGGCGAAAAGCCCTCGCGATCAACCGGCGCCGGGCGATCAGCCCTTGCGATGACGGATGCGGGCCCGCATCCGGCGCTTCTTCTGGCCCAATTTCCGCCTACCCTTGCCCGTTTTCTTGACGCCCATGCCATGCTCTCCACGTGAAGACGAAGCCGACTGCCGCCACGTTGTAAGATGATGCCCCGGCGGTTGCAAGAACCCGCCCGCGCCCGGACCGCCTCCTCGGCCATCCCATGATCGTGTTTTTCCCGACGTACGCGCGGCGCGGCCCCGACGGCCGCGGCTGGCGGGCGACCGTGGCCGGAATGGTCGCGCGACCGCTCCCCGCCGGCAGCCGCCGGCGCGGGCTGGCAGTGGCCGTGCTCAGGCGGCTGCTGGAGCTCGATGCCGCCGAGATGGACACCGACGTGTTTCGCATGCGGGCCGACGCGTTCCTGTTCCAGCGGATCCCGGGACAGCGGCTCCGGGTGGCGTTCGGCGACCGGGTCGTCGAGGCAGGGGTCTCCGACCGCAGCGGCCACTTCAGTGCCGAGATCGCCCTCGACGACGACCTCGTCGAGCGGATCACGGTCCCGGGGGGCGCCGGTGGCCGGCAGCTCGAGTACCGCGGCCTGCCCGCGGAGGACGACGACGACGCTGCCGCCGTCCGCGGCGGCAGCATCCACCTCGTGGACGACGTGGGCCTGTCGCTGATCTCCGACATCGACGACACGATCAAGGTCACCAACGTGGCCAATCGGCGCGAGCTGCTGCGCAACACCTTCGTCCGCGAATTCGCCGCGGTCCCGGGGATGGCGGAGATCTACGCCCGCTGGCGGGCGGCGGGCGCCGCATTTCACTACGTCTCGGCGAGCCCGTGGCAGCTCTCCGACTGCCTGTGCGGCTTCCTCGGCGCCGCCGGCCTGCCGGCCGGCTCGATGCACCTCAAGCTGTTTCGCCTCAAGGACTCGACGCCGCTGGGCCGGTTCCCGTCGCGCAAGCGAGCGAAGCGGCGGGCGATCGAACGGATCATGGACGACTTTCCGGCCCGCCGCTTCCTGCTCGTGGGCGACTCGGGGGAGCGTGATCCCGAGGTTTACGTGGACGTGGCCCGGCGCCGGCCTGAGCAGGTCCAGGGCGTCCTCATCCGCCGGCTCGCCGACGGCCACGGCGCCCCTCACAAGGTCGCCCGCCGGCTGGAGCGGCTGGCCCGCAGGCTTCCCGCCGGCGGCCTGCGGACATTCACCGACGCGGACGAGTTGGCCGACATCGCCCCCGCGCCCTGAGCCGTGCTGCGACGGCGCGCGAACCAAGCGTCACCACGGGCTGTCGAACGCGTTCTGATAGTGGTCGACGACCGGTTTTCCAGTGGCCGGAATCGTCACCGCTACGACGTCGATCCGCACCTGGCAGTCCTCCAGCCGGTGGCGGCGGATGTAGGCCGTGGCCAGTTCGGCGATTCGGCGCTGCTTGACGGGGCCGACCGTCTCGGCGGGATGGCCGTGCAGTGTGTCCGACCGTGATCGCACTTCGACGAAGACCACGGTCCGGCCGTCGAGGGCGACGATGTCGATGTCGCCGCGCAGCACCCGCTCGCGCCGGCCCACGATCCGGTAGCCGAGCCGGCGCAGGTAGGCGGCCGCGGCCTCCTCGCCGCGGCGACCGAGTTCGTCGCGGTCCGGGGTCGCCACGGCGGTGTCCCGATATCAGGCCTTGGCGACGGCCGCCTTGCGACCCTTCCCGGCGACGGCCTTGCCACCCGTCGCCTCGGTGCCCGTCTCCTCGCGCTTCTCCCGCAGCCGGGTGGACTTGCCGGACCGATCACGGAGGTAATACAGCTTGGCCCGGCGCGAGACGCCCGACCGCTTGACCTCGATCTTGGCGATCTTTGGCGAGTGCAGGGGGAACTTCCGCTCCACGCCCTCGCCGGCCACGATCCGCCGGACGACGAACATCTCCCGGCTGCCCGAGCCGCTGCGGGCGATCACCACGCCGTTGAAGATCTGCACCCGCTCCTTCTCTCCTTCGAGAATTCGGGTGTGGACGTCAACGGTGTCGCCGATCGCGAACGTCGGCACCTGGGACTTGAGGCTCGAGGCCTCGACGGCGGCGAGAATCTTCTGGCTCATGATGCGCTCCTCTGGGAATGGTGGGGCTGGGTGGACGGGTGGAAGGGAACCTGGCTCGGCTCGGCGTCCCGGCGGTGGGTGGCGGCCAGCGCCTGCTCGCGACGCCAGGCCGCGATCCGCCGATGATCGCCCGAAAGCAGGATCTCTGGAACCTCGAGACCGCGGAACTCCCGCGGCCGCGTGTACTGGGGGCCTTCCACGAGCCGATCGGCTCCGGAGAAGGAGTCCTGGCGGGCGCTCTCGGCGTCGCCGAGGACGCCAGGAACAAGCCGGGCGACGGCGTCCACGACCACCATCGCGGCCACCTCGCCGCCGGAGAGGACGTAATCGCCGACCGAGATCTCCTCGGCCCCGACCGCCTCGCGGACGCGGGCATCGAAGCCCTCGTAGCGGCCGCAGACGAGCACGAGCCGGTCGCGGCCGGCGAGCTCCTCGACCACGCCCTGATCGAGCCGGCGTCCACCCGGAGTGAGCAGCACCACGTGCCCGGGCCGCTCCCCGTCGCGCTGCACCGCCTCGACGCATTCCACGACCGGTCCGGGCATGAGCAGCATGCCGGGGCCGCCGCCATACGGGCGGTCGTCCACCTGCCGGTGCACGCCCGGGGCGAAGTCGCGGAAGTTACTCAACCGGACATCAAGGATGCCGGCCCGCCGCGCGGCGCCGAGCAGACTGCCGTCGAGGAAGCTCGCGAACATCTCGGGAAACAGGGTGACGATGTCGATGCGCATGGCTGGTGGGACCGTGGTCCGGTCATCGGCATGCCGTGCCCGGGAAACGAGCCGGGGCCGCCCTCGGCCCCGGGAGGTATGTCACTCGGCCTTCGGCTCGGCGGCAGGCTCCGCGGCGGGCGCCACCGCGGCTTCGGCCGCCGGCTCGGCGGCTGCCTCGACCGGCGCCGTCGCCGTCGCCGTCACCGGTTCCGGTTTGGGAGCCGGCACGAACACCGGTTCGCCGGCATCGGGCACAATCCGCGGCATGGCGAGCTTGGCGCGGGCCGCTTCCATCGCCTGGAGATGGGTGCCGTTGGTGCCGTACTTCTTGATCAGCACGCGGACCGCGTCGCTCGGCTGGGCGCCGACCGACAGCCAGTAATCGACCCGCGGGCCGTTGAGCGTGCAGCGGGCATCGGTCTCGCTCACGTGGGGATCGTAGGTGCCGAGTTCCTCGATCACGCGGCCGTCCCGAGGACTGCGACGATCGGTCGCGCAGATCCGGTAATACTCGCGGTTCTTCCGCCCCATCCGCTTCATTCGAATCGTGACTGCCACGGTCTGAACTCTCCCTGATCGATGCCTGTTGCCTGCAAAACCGGCCGCACGCCGGCCTGGTCGGCAGCGACGAGCGCCAGCCGACCGAGCACCCTATGGTATCCGCCGGCCGGCCGAACCCAAGAGCGACCCGCGGAACGGGGTCTTCCGCGGGGTTTCCCTCGGTTTTTCCCGGGGGGGCTCTCCAGCCTTTCCTCCGCGTCCCGTCCGGCAGGGCGTCACTCGCCGGCCCCGCGCTTCCGGCGCCGGGCGTCCTTCTCGCGCTGCTTCTTTTGCTTCCGGCGCTCGTCGGCGGTGAGCCGTTTGCCGGTGTCCCCCTTGGGTTTCGCCAGCCGGGCCGAGGGGTTCGTGAGCTGGGCCTGGAGCCGCTGCACCTGCTGCATCCGCTCCCGCATCCCCAGCCCGGCCATGCCCTTCATCATCGCGCTCATGCCGTCGAACTGCTTGACGAGGTCGCCGACCTCGTGGGCCGCGACGCCGGCGCCGGTGGCGATCCGCCGGCGCCGCGACTGGTCCACCAGCCGCGAGGGGTTGCGGCGTTCCTCCGGCGTCATCGAGTCGATGATTCCGAACAGCCGGTTCATGTCCTTTTCGAGGTCGGCGCCGCCGAGCATCTCCTGCATGCCCCCCATGCCGGGAATCATTCCCAGCACCTTGCCGAGCGGCCCGAGCCGGCGGGTCTGGGCGAGCATCTTCTTGAAGTCGTCGAGCGTGAACTCGCCCGCCTTCAGCCGCTCCTCCTGCCGCCGCATCTCGTCCTGGTCGAACTTGCGCTGCGCCTCCTCGACGAGGGTCACCACGTCCCCCATGCCGAGGATCCGGCCCGCCATCCGGTCCGGATGGAACTCCTCCAGCGCCTCGACCTGCTCGCCGGTGCCGATGAACTTGATCGGCACCCCGGTGACGCTCTTCACCGACAGCGCCGCACCGCCGCGGGCGTCGCCGTCGAGCTTCGTCATGATCACGCCGTCGAGCTCCAGGGCGTCGTGAAACGCCTTGGCGCTGCGCACGGCGTCCTGGCCGGTCATCGCATCGACGACGAGATACACCTGGTCCGGACCGACCGTGCGGTCGATGCGGGCCAGTTCCTGCATCAGGGCCTCGTCGATCGCCAGCCGGCCGGCCGTGTCGAGGATCACGACCGAGGCCCCTTCCTTCTTCGCCCGGGCGACGCCGGCGGTGCAGACGGCGACCGGATCGGCCGACCCGCCCGGCATGTCGGCCGGCGCGTGCACGGTGACGCCGAGCTGGCGGCCGAGCACGCAGAGCTGCTCGATGGCGGCCGGTCGCTGCAGGTCGGCCGCGACGAGCATCACGTGCCGCCCCTGCTCCTTGATCCGCCGGGCGAGCTTCGCGCAGGACGTCGTCTTTCCCGAGCCCTGCAGGCCGCAGAGCATCAGCACCGTGGTCCGGCCGGGCTGGAAATGGAACGAGTGATCGACCGGCCCCATCAGGCCGACGAGCTCGTGGTGGACGATGCCGACGAGCTGCTGGGCCGGATCGAGCGACTCGAGCACCTTGGCGCCGACGGCCGCGTCGGCGACCCGCGACAGAAAGCCCTCGACGACGTCGTAGGCGACGTCGGCCTCGAGCAGCGCGGTGCGGACCTGGCCCAGGCCCTCGCGCATGTTGGCCTCGGTCAGCTTGCCGCGGCCGCGGAGGCCGGCGAGGGCCGAGGACAGGGAGGCGGTCAGGGATTCGAACATGGCGGCTCCGGCGCGGGGGCCGGGCAGTATACCGCCGCCGGAAGGGCCGGCGCCCGCCCGGTGATGAGCCGCTCGAATCGGGAGCGGACACACAACGTGCCGCTTGCCCGACGCGTGGCCGGCAAGAGCGGCGCATCACCGGAAGGGCGGGCCCGCCGCCACGCGGGCCGTCGGCTCAGCTGAAAGTCCCCACCCGTTCGCCCCCGGCCGGACCGGGGACGATCGTCCCGCCCCCCGTCGGTTCGCAGCACTCGCCCGCCGGTGCCGGACCGCAGGCGGGCTCACAGACCGGCGCATGGCACGGCTCGGCCTGCCCGCGACACGGCGAGCGAAATTCCATGAACGAGGGCCGCCGGCAGCCATTGAGGCCGCCGAAGCAGCTGCTGCAACCGGGGGCGGCCACGAGGCCGCCGAGCAGGACCGCCAGACAGAGGACGCGCGACATGTTCACGACTCCAACGCGGGCGGATCGGGGACGAGGGATCCGCGGAACGACGGGACATGGCGTCGGATGCGACGCCTGACAACCGTAGCCCACGATCCGGCGCGCGGCGGTCGGCGGCGGGAAAATTTTTCGGCGGCGCACCGACGGCCGGCCAGTCGCACCGGCGGTGCCGATGGTGCCGGTGGAACGACCGCGGACGCGGCCGAAGAGGGGGCCGCGAACGGCGGGCTGATCGCGGCGAACCCGCACACGCGTGCTAGAGTTTTCTCGAGTCCCGCCGTCGCGTCCCCGAGGCCGGCAGGGAGGATCTACAGGGGAAGGAATGAAGCAGGGATTACCCGTGCAGCAGCGGATGATCGGCATGCGAACGATCGCCCTGATGATCGTGGCCGCCTCCGGCCTGCGGCTGGCCGCCGCCGCGTCACCGGCCCTCGGAGCCGGGGCCGGCCCGGCCGCGGCCTGCTGCCAGACGGATGCGGACGTCTGGCTCGTCAGCACCCGGCGGCTGCCCTGCATCTCGGCGGCGCCCGCCGCCGCGGACCTGGCGGTGGAGCGGTGCATCGACCCGGCCCGCGGTCGCTGGGAGCGGTCCGACCTGGCGAGCCTGACCGCCGATGCCTCCCGGCCACTGCTCGTCTTCATTCATGGCAACCGCTACGAACCCGGTGAGGCGAAGTCCCAGGGGTTGCAGTTCGTCCGCCAGGCGATCGGCTGCTGCCCGACGGCCGGCCCGGTGCGGACCGTAATCTTCTCCTGGCCGAGCGAGCAGGAGGGGCTGCTCCTCCGGGACGGCCGGGCGAAGTACGGCCGGGCGCATGCCGACGGCCATTACCTGGGCTGGTTTCTCCGTCATCTCGAACCTGACCGGCCGCTGGCGATCGTTGCCTACAGTTTCGGCGCGCTGATCACGCTGGAGGCCCTCGAAGATCTGGTGGCGGCCGACGCCGCGGCCGACGCGGGGGGCTGGTCGGGGCGGCCAGGCCGGACCCACCTCGTGTTCATCGCCCCGGCGGTCCGCTGCGACGCCCTCGCGCCGCGCGGCCCGTATCGGGAGACACTCGCCGGCTGCGACCGGTTGACGCTGCTGATCAACTCGCGCGACGACGCGCTGCGGTTCTTCCCCTGGATCGACAAGCGGGTGCATGCCGACGCGCTCGGCTACGTCGGCATGCCGCGCCGCTGGCTGCCCGGCGACATCGAATTCCGCGCGACCGACGCGGCCGGCATCGTCGGCAAGAACCACGGGCTGCCGCTGTACCTGGCCTCGCCGGCACTGACCCGGCGGATCGCCACGGCGGCGCTCGCCGGCCTGGGCCCTGACGCCGCGGCGGCCCCGCAACCGTAAAGCCTGTTTCCCGCCGCCCTATCGGGAAGGCTCGCTTGTCGCGCCGGTGGGCTGACGGTCGGCCACGAACAGCAGGCCGCCCAGCAGCCCCATGATGACGGTGCTCAGGCTCCAGAGCAGGGCGACGGCCAATGCCTGGCCCTCGGGCACGCCGTAATGGGCGAGCAGCGATTGCACGGCAGCTTCGCGCACGCCGAAGCCGCCGATGCTCATCGGCAGGACCGTCAGCAGGGAGACGAGCGGCACCACGGAGAACCAGACGACGGGGCCGAGTCGGACGCCCACCGTCCTCGCCATGATTCCCACGACCAGCGCCCCCCCCATCTGCACGATGAAGCTCCAGCCGATGGCGTTGACGAGGAGTCGCGGCCGCGTCTGGTAGGGAAGCAACTGGGCGATAAACCGTCGCGCGGCATGGTCCGGCGGCAGCATCGCGAGGATCCGGTCGAGGCAGCGGGTGCCGATCCAGAAGCCGGCGAGCACCGCGGCAAGGACCGCGCCCCCGACCGCCGCCACGGCGACCGGGGGCAGGGAGGTGCGGCTGGCCGCCCACGCGGTGCAGGCCAGCACGCCGAGCGCAGCCAGTCCCGTGAGCCGATCGGCGAGGATCGAGCAGCCGGCCAGCAGCCGGCGGGACGTGGAGTCGCCGACACGGTAGGCCTTGATGACGTCGCCGCCGATCGCCGAGGGAAGGCAGATATTGAAGGCCATCCCCTCGAAGAACCGCCAGATGAAAAACC
>JBIKKQ010000045.1:0-21188 GCA_044360305.1 Pirellulales bacterium | reverse complement strand
TCGTCGCTGAGGCAAGGTCGCCTCACGCTCCTCGAGCTTCCGCCGATCCGCCGGCTCCGAGTACCAGCAACGGTGCAAGCATCGCCTGCGGGGAGCCGGGCTTCGCCCGGCGACCACAAGCCGGAGCAGACGCTGTGTCGGCTGCGACGGCGCGAAAGACAGCCCGCCTCACGCTCCTCAAGCTTCCGCCGATCCACCGGCTCCGAGTACCAGCAACGGTGCAAGCATCGCCTGCGGGGAGCCGGGCTCCGCCCGGCGACCGTAAGCCGGAGCAGACGCTATGTCGGCTGCGACGGCGCGACAGCCAGCCAGTCAGACAGGCGTCCGGGCGGGGCGGCGGCCGGCGGCCTTCTCCACCGTGTCGAGCAATTGGTCCACGCGGAACGGCTTGAAGAGCACGAGGTCGATGCCCGCCTGGCGGGCCTTCACGATCGAATGGCCGGGGTCGTAGCCGAACCCGGTCATCAGCACCAGCGGCACGCTGTCGAGGATTTCCCGGAGCTTGAGCAGCAGTTCGTAGCCGCTCATGTCGGGCAGCCGGATGTCGGCGATGATGACGTCGTAGGCGTCGCTGCCGCCGGCCCGAACCAGCGACGCCGCCTCGCCGCCGTCGCGGGCGGTTTCCACGGTGCAGCCCGACCGCTCGAGCAGGGCATGGGCGGCGGCCCGCACCTGTTCGTCGGCGTCGACGACGAGGATCCGCCGGCCGATCAGGCCGCGCCGCCGCTCCGCCTGGCGACGCTGGGCGTGGGCCGAACTCGGCGCCATCGTCTCGCCCACCTTCTGGATCACCTGCTTGATGTCGCGGGCGTTCCGCAGGATCCGCTGCAGCCGCTCGACGACGTCGGCGTCGTGGCCGATGTACTTCTCCATCACCCCGACGGCGTCGTTGAGAATGTCGTCCACCGGAAGGGCCACGGCCCCATGGATCGCTTCGATGCTCTCGGCCGCGGTCGAGGCCTTCTCGGCGACCAGCAGTTCCAGCGTGTTGAGCGCGGCGGCCACGTCGCGCGAGAAGATCTCGAGAAACTGGAGGTCAGTCTCGGAAAAGCCGCCGGGCTCGGGGCTTTCCACGTTGAACGTACCGATCACCCGGTCGTGGAGCATGAGAGGGACGGTCAGCGAACTCTTCGCCCCCTTGCAGCCCTCGAGGTACAGCGGGTCCTTGGTCGTGTCGCTGCACCAGTAGCTGCGGCCGGTGGCCGCGACGTAGCCGGTGACCCCGTTGTGCTCCGAGCGGGCATACAGGATCCGGGCCTCGGCCTCGGGCTGCATTCCCTCGGCGAGCAGCGGCTCGAGGCGGCCGGTCTGCGTGTCGAGGAGCCGGATCTCGACGACGTCGAACTCCAGCAGGTCCTTCGAGTAGTGGAGGATGTTGCTCTTCAGCAGCTCGATCCGCTCGTCGACCGTCATGTCGGCGAGCTCGGCCGGCGAGAGGTCGGCGAGTTTCCGGCCCGCGGCGTGGATCGCGGCCCGCTTCTGCTGCTGGAGGATCGTGCGCGTGACGTCACGAACGGCGACCACCGTCCGTCGGCCGAAGTCGGGCGACTCGAAGCCGGCCGAGGCCTGGAGGTCGAGGTACCGGCCGGCGTCGGTCCGCAGGGTGCCTCCGGTCGGCCGGCCGGCCAGCAGCGGCTCGCGGAGCGACCCGCCGTCGTCCCCCGCCCCGACACCGAGGGCGGCGAACAGGTCGCGGCCGACGGCCGACTCCGGCCCGCAGAACGCCTCGCACTGGCGATTGGCCCAGACGATGCGGCCGCCCGCATCGAGCAGGGCGACGCCGTCGGGAAGATGGCCGACGATGTCGCGATCCCGGTTCCGGGCTCCGACATCGGCCGCCGTATCGCTCGAGGTTTCCGCCACCCGCCGTCCTCCCGGGCCACGACGAACGCACCGCTCGAAGTATAAATTCCGCTCCGCGGCCCGCCAAATCGCCGACGCCGTTGTCGGCGTGGTCGGCCTTTCTATACTCCTTTGTCCGGACGCGGGACACCGCCCGCGGTCCGCTGGATGAACAACGAATCGCGAGGCCGTGCGTGAGCGAATCGTCGCCGTCGTTTCTGTCGAGGCACCAGTTCCTCATCTATCGGCTGTTCTCGCTCTCGGGTCTCATCCCCGTCGGCGCGTTCCTCGTCGTGCACCTGCTCACCAATGCCTCGGTGCTCGGCGGCCCGGGGGCGTTCCAGTCGCGGGTGGACATGATCCATTCCCTCGGCCCGCTGCTGGTGCCGATCGAATGGGCCTTCATCTTCCTGCCGATGCTGTTCCACGCCACGGTGGGGTTCGTGATCATCTCCAACGGGCTGCCGAACGTCGGCTCCTACGCCTATATGGGCAACGTCCGCTACACGCTCCAGCGGGCGACCGGCATGATTGCCTTCGTGTTCATCCTCGGGCACATCTGGCAACTGCATTGGATGGGGTCCGCGTTCGGTGGCGGCCGGTTCGATCCCCATCACGCCACCAGTTCGACGGCCGCGGCCCTCGCCTCGCCGCTGGCCACGATCCTGTACGCCATCGGCATCCTCGCGACCGTGTTCCATTTCGCCAACGGCCTGTGGACGCTGGGGATCACCTGGGGACTATGGACGAGCCCCGCCGCCATGCGCCGGGCGAACGCCGTGAGCATCGCCGTGGGGCTCGGGCTGGCGGCCGCCGGTCTGGGAGCCCTCGGAGGCATGCGGGCCGTTGACCGGGACCATGCACGGGCGGTGGAGGACCAACTCGAGGAGGCCCGCGAGGCGCGGGAGCGGATTCTCGAGGGCCGGCCGCCGGCCGGGCCCGATCGCGGCGTCCCGCATCCGGCCGACCTGCCGCCGGCCGTCCGGGCCGAAGGCCCGGCCACGATCCGTCCGGCGGCGAACGCACACACGAGGTGATCCATGGCACAGGCTCAACCGAGGGTACTCGTCGTCGGCGGCGGCCTCGCCGGACTGGCGGCTTCGATGCGGCTGGCGGAACTGGGCGTGGGCGTCGACCTGATCAGCCTGGTGCCGGTGAAGCGGTCCCACAGCGTATGCGCCCAGGGTGGCATCAACAGCGTCAACGCCCTGACGCGGCAGCAGGGGGACAACGAGTGGAAGCACTTCGACGACACGGTTTACGGGGGCGACTTCCTCCAGCATCAGCCGCCGGTCAAGGAGATGGCCGACTGGGGGCCGCGGATCGTCGATCTCATGGATCGGCTCGGCGTCCCGTTCAACCGCACTCCCGAGGGATTCCGTGACCAGCGCCGCTTCGGCGGCACGCTCTACAAGCGGACCGCCTTCGCCGGCGCCACCACCGGCCAGCAGCTGCTCTACGCCCTCGACGAGCAGGTCCGCCGGCGCGAGGTCGAGGGACTGGTGAAGAAGTGGGAGTTCTGGGACTTCCTCGGGCCGGTCCTCGACGAAGCCGGCCGCTGCCGCGGCGCCATCTGCCAGGATCTGGTGACGATGCAGTTCCGGGCCTTCCCGGCCGCCGCCGTGGTTCTCGCCACGGGGGGCAACGGCCTGATCTATGGCCGCTCGACAATGTCGATGGTCTGCACCGGCAGCGCCGTCAGCCGCGCCTACCGGGCCGGTGCCTGGTACGGCAACGGCGAGTTCATCCAGGTCCACCCGACCGCCATCCCGGGCGCCGACAAACTGCGACTCATGAGCGAGAGCGCCCGCGGCGAGGGGGGCCGGGTGTGGGTGCCGCGAAAGCCCCAGGATCCGCGCGACCCGCGGGACATCCCCGAGGCCGATCGATACTACTTCCTCGAGGATCGCTATCCCAAGTACGGCAATCTCGTGCCGCGGGACATCGCCACTCGGGAGATCTTCGACATCTGCACCACCGACGGCCTGTCGGTGGAGAAAGACAAACTCTGCGTCTACCTCGACCTGACCCACATCCCGCGGGAGACGCTCGACCGCAAACTCGGCGGCATCCTCGAGATCTACGAGAAGTTCCAGGGGGTCGATCCGCGGTCGATGCCGATGAAGATCTTCCCGGCCGTCCACTACTCCATGGGCGGGCTGTGGGTGGACTACGAGCGCAGCGGCTCGGGCGGCATGGTGGAGGGGGCGGTTCGCAACCAGCAGACGAGCATCCCCGGCCTGTACGCGATTGGCGAATGCGATTACCAATACCACGGGGCCAACAGGCTGGGAGCCAATTCGCTCCTGTCCTGCATCTTCAGTGGCCTGTTCGTCGCTCCCACGCTGGCGGGCGTCTGCCAGGCTGCCAAGGGAGGCGAGGGTGAGCAGCGGCTGTTCGACGCGGCGCTGCGGCGTGAGCAGGACCGGCACCATGCCCTGCTCTCCCGGCCGGCGGGCGAGGAAAACCCCTATGACCTGCATCAGGAACTCGGCAGCCTGATGACCCGGGTGGCGACGGTCGTGCGCCGCAACGACCAACTCGCGGCCGCCATCGGCGAGGTCGCCCGACTCGAGGAACGCTGGCAGCGGTGCGGGCTCTCCGACACCGGCAACTGGACCAACCAAAACGTCGTCTTCACGAAGTCCCTCGGCGACATGTTCCCGATCGCCCGGCTGATCCTCGAGGGGGCGCTGCGCCGCGACGAGTGCCGCGGCGCCCACTTCAAGCCGGAGTTCGCCATGCCCGGCCTCGCCGCCACCGATCCGGCCGGCCGGCGACTGGAGGCGGAGCAGTGGTGCGACCGGTTCGAGGAAAACACGCGAAAGTGGCTGAAGACGACGATCGCCAAGTGCGCGGCCGACGGCAGCCCGCAGATCTCCTACGCGGACATCGACACGTCGCTGATCCCGCCCCGGCCCCGGCTCTACGGCCTCGTCGGCGGGGAGGCGATCGAGGAGGTGTGGAAGGAGCGGCAGGCGGCCGCGACGCCGGCGGCCGCCGCGCAGCCGGTCGGGGCGGCGCGATGACGAGGCCAGCCGGGGCACGACGATCCAAGGTCCCGGCACGACGACACGAAACGGAGGAACCGAGATGATCAAGGCTGTTGAACCGGAAGCCGGCGGACACGGTCAGGACGTCGCGGGGAGCGGTCGCGTGCTCCGGGTGCGCGTGCTGCGGCAGGACGTCGTCGGCGGGGAGAGCTACTGGGAGCGGTTCGCGATTCCCTACGAGCCGAACATGAACGTGATCAGCGTGCTGCAGAAGATCGCGGCCCTGTCGCGGTCGCAGGACGGCCGGCGCGTGCCGCCCGTGGCCTGGGACTGCTCCTGCCTGGAGGAGGTCTGCGGTTCCTGCACGATGCTCATCAACGGCCGGACACGGATGGCCTGCTCGGCGCTCGTCGACCGACTGCTGGAGGAGGACGAGGAGATCGAGCTTCGGCCGATGTCGAAGTTCCCGGTGGTCCGCGATCTGGTCGTCGATCGGCGCCGTCTGTTTCGCTCGCTGGAGCGGGTGCAGGCCTGGGTGCCGGTTGACGATTCCTACGACCACGGTCCCGGGCCGCGGATCTCCCCCGAGGAGCAGGAGGACGCCTACCCGCTCGCCGAGTGCATCAGCTGCGGCTGCTGCCTCGAGGCCTGCCCGCAGTTCACCAAGATCGAACTCCGCCGGCGCGACGACGAGTCGGCTGAGGACTTCGCCCGGCGCAGCCAAGCCGCCTTCGACAAGGGTTTTGTCGGCGCCCATGCGATCAGCCAGGCGATGCTGTTCAATTCCCATCCGACCGGCCGGATGATCGGCGACGAGCGGCTCGAGGCGCTGACGGCCGAGGGGGGCATCCAGGTCTGCGGCAACGCCCAAAACTGCGTCGCCGTCTGCCCCAAGCGGATCCCGCTGACGCGGTCGATCGCCCGGGCCGGCCGCGCCGCCACCGTGTGGGCGATCAAAAAACTCTTCGACCGCTGAGCGGCTCCCGCTGCCCGGCAGGAAGTCGCTTTTCGGCGGAAATGGGGCTGCATTTCCCGATTGCTCCGGCCCGGGCAGCGACGGGGATTTGCCCGTCGTGGCCGGGCGTGGTACCGTTCAGGTCTCGCGGCGGCCGGTTCATGCCCCGCGAACGAGGTTCGCCACCGGGGCAACAGGATGCCCGGGGCAGCGTGCGAGCCCCAGTCACACAGAGGGCACAGAGTGTTTGTCGTCACCAGGGCGCGCCACCCGGCGGAGTCGGGTAGAGCGGCCGGATCGAATCCGCCGACGGCCGGTCAGCCGTCCCATTCCCCGGCCGAGGCTGGGGCCGTCAGTCCCCCCGCCGGAGCCGTGGCTCCGGCACCCGCGGCCGGTCGTGAGCCCGCCGCCGTGCTGCCCGCCGACGCGCGGGCCGTGGGCGGCAATCCCGAGGACAGCTTCGGCAACCTCGGCCTCGCGCCGGCGACGCTCGCCGCCGTGGAACGCGCCGGCTACACCGTCCCCACCCCGGTGCAGGCCGGGCTGATCCCCCGCGCCTTGGCCGGAGTGGACGTGCTCGGCCAGGCGCGCACGGGCACTGGCAAGACTGCCTCCTTCGTCCTCCCGATCCTCGAGAAGGTATCGCAGCCCGGCCGCGCCGGCGGGCCACGGGCCCTCGTGCTCGTCCCCACCCGCGAGCTCGCGGTCCAGGTCAAGGACGAGTTCGAGAAGCTCGCCCATGGCTCGGGAATCCACTGCGTCGCCGTCTACGGCGGCAAGCCGATCAAGGGGCAGATCGACAAACTCGCCCGCCATCCGGCCGTCGTGGTGGGCACGCCGGGCCGGATCCTCGACCACATGAGCCGGGGGACGCTCGGGCTCGGCTCGCTCGACATCGTCACCCTCGACGAGGCGGATCGGATGCTCGACATCGGCTTCCGCCCCGACATCGAGAAGATTCTGCGCCGCTGCCCGGAAAGCCGGCAGACGCTGCTCCTCTCGGCCACCGTGCCGCCGCCGGTGCAGAAGCTCGCGACCCGCTACATGCGCGATCCCGAGATCATGGACTTCTCCACGAACGAACTGGCCGTGGAGACGATCGAGCAGCGGTATTTCACCGTTGATCCGACCCGCAAGTTCGAGCTCCTGGAAAAGCTCCTCGAACGCGAACAGCCCAGGCAGGTGATCGTGTTCTGCCGCACCAAGCGCGGCACCGACAAGATCCACGAACGGCTCGCCCGGCGCCGGTCGCGCCGGCCCGACGAGGTGGCCTGCATCCACGGGGATCTCGCCCAGAACGTCCGCGATCGGGTGATGCGGCAGTTTCGCGAAGGCACGACGAAGGTTCTCGTCGCCACCGACGTCGTCGGCCGCGGCATCGACGTCTCCAGCGTGTCGCACATCGTCAACTACGACGTCCCCGAGTTCTGCGACGACTACGTCCATCGCGTCGGCCGGACCGGCCGCATGGGGCGGGAAGGGATCGCCTTCACGTTCGTGGCCCCGGAGGAGGGGCCGCAGCTGACGCGGATCGAGATGCGGATCGAGCGGCTCCTCGCCCGGGACGAGATCGAGGGCTTCGAGGCCTTCGATCGCCGGGCAGCGCCGGCCCCGGTCGAGATGCTCCCCACCGGGGGCTTCACGCGGGCGGAGCCGAAGGCCGGGCCCGCCGATTCGGCGACCGAACCGGCGAAGAAGACTCCCGCTGCCGGCCTGCTCGGCAAGGGACGGGGACAGCGCCGACACCGCCGGGCGCTCTGACGGCGCCGACGACCGGTGCGAGGGATCGCGAGCACGACCATGGACGGCGACGCGAGAAGGGCACTGCGGCAGCGGCTGGAAAGCCTGGCCGCCGCGGGCGTCGAGACGCTGCCGAAGCGGCGCGGCCGCCGCGGATCCACGACGGGGCCACAGTCCGGCGCCGCGACGTCGTCGCCCCCGCCGCAGCCGGCCGGCCGTAAGCCCGCTGCGACGACGCCGGTCTCGGTCGCCGCGGCCGACCGCACGACCGCCCTCCAGCTTCTGCGGACGGAGGTCGCCGGGTGCACGCGCTGTTCCGACCTCGCCGCGGCCCGTACGCAGACCGTGTTCGGATCGGGCCCGCCCGACGCCCGGATCTGCTTCTTCGGCGAGGCGCCCGGGGCCGACGAGGATGCGTCCGGTGAGCCGTTCGTGGGCCGCGCCGGTCAGCTGCTGACCAAGATCATCGAGGCCTGCACGCTGTCCCGCGACCAGGTCTACATCCTCAACGTCCTCAAGTGCCGCCCGCCGGGCAACCGGACGCCGCTCCCCGACGAGGTCGGCAACTGCCGGGGGTATTTCGAGCGCCAGCTGGAGATCATCGCCCCCGAATTCATCTGCTGTCTGGGGACGACCGCGGCCCAGGCGCTGCTGCGGACGACCGAGCCGATCGGCAGGCTCCGGGGCCGCTGGTTCACCCACGGCTCCGCCCACGTCCTCTGCACCTACCATCCCTCCTACCTGCTGCGCAACCCGGCGGCCAAGCGTGACGTGTGGGCCGACATGCAGCTGCTGATGGAGCGGATGGGGCTCAAGACCTGACACGGCTTATACGGCTCACACTTGATTCTCGCGCACCAAAAGACACCGCTGCCCCAGCGGACAGGAAGGGGGTGCCCATGCCCCAAGAGCCGGCTTGAGCGGCCCAGCGCAGCCAGGATGGCGAAGCGCAGGCCGGTCTGAGTGAGCGGATGCCACGAGGGCATCAGCGAACGCCCGGCGATGGGGAATGGGTAACCCCGACCAGCGAACCGGGCGAGCTTCACGCGTGAGCCGTATGACACAGCCGTCCCGACCCGCGCTGACCACGCCGGTCCGGTTTTTCTGAAGATGCGGGTCGTGCGGGGCCGATACCCTGGGCGGGGTTTTGTCGGGGGAACAGCCGCTGCCGATGGATCGCCGGGCAGCCGGCCGGCCGCGTGGTCGCGGCCGGCTGCGGGCCGGATGCCAGGACACGCCATGCGCGGCAGCGATACACGCTCGGTCTTCATCGCCGCCGCGGCCATGCTCACGGTCGCCGCGGGCTGCACGATGTGCCCCGACCCGCACGACTACGCCGGGCCGGTTCCCAACGGCTCCGCGCCGCAGAACGACTTCCGGGCCCGCAGCAACGGGATCCTCCCCGTCGGCGCCACGGCGATGCCATGGCCACCCCAGGTCAGGGACGTGTCCCGGCCGGCGGGCCCGGCGACGCCCACGCCCGCGGCGCCGGTCGGGGACGACGACGGGCAGCCGGTCGTGGCTGAAAGCGACGGTGACGTCCTCCGGTTGTCGGCCGAAGAAGCCGTCCTCGAGGAGGAAGCCGTGCCGCCGGAATCGGCCGACGACACGCAGCCCGATCCCGCGTTGGAGGACGTTTTGGTGCCGGCGACCGACCCGGAACCGGCCGCTGACGACGAACCGATCCCTGAAATCGAGCCGACCACCGAGCCCGACGCCGAAGCCCTGCCGCAGCAGGAGCAGGCCGCCCCGGCACCGGCCGGACCGCGGGAAACGCCCGGCTGGCGGTCGCGCCGCTGACGGCCGTCAGGCCGGCCTGACGACGCCCGGCTCGGGAATCCAGCCGTCGGGCACGATCGCGTCCTTGGGCACCACCGGCACGCCGTCGCGGACCGTGAATCGGGCGCAGTCCGCCGTGTCGGTCCAGCCGTGCTCGTTGACGATCCGGGCCCGCTTCCCGATCCGCACGTTCTTGTCCACGATCGCCCCCTCGATCACCGTCTCGTCGCCGATGCCCAGCGGCGGCAGGCCGCGGGCCGCGTCGTCCGCCAGCCCGTCGGCCGACTCGTAGAAGTCGTTGCCGAGGATCACCGAGTTGCGGATCACGACGTTCCGGCCGATCCGGCAGCGCAGGCCGATGACGCTGTTCTCGATCACCGCCCCGGCGCCGATCAGGCAGCCGTCGGAAACGAGGCTGTGCCGGACCGCCGCGCCGTCGATCCGCGACGGCGGGAGGAACCGGCCGCGGGAGTAGATCGGCGCCTCGGCCGAGGCGAACTCGAACGGGGGCTTCGCGCCGGCGAGGTCGAGGTTGCACTGGTAGTAGGAGCGGATCGTGCCGATGTCCTCCCAGTAGCCGTCAAATGGATGGAGCTGGACCTTCTTCGCCCGGATCGCCGTGGGAAAAACCTCGCGGCCGAAGTCCTGGTAGTCGGTCTTGGTGAGCAGGTCGAGCAGGCAGTCGCGGTCGAACAGGTAGATGCCCATGCTGGCCATCAGGGTCCGGCCGCGGGCGGCGATGCCGTGACGCTCGATCCATCCGGGCGACGTGCGCACCATGTCGAGATCCGCCTTCGTCTGCGGCTTCTCCAGGAACCCGACCACGCGACCGTCGTCGTCCATGCGCATGATGCCCAGCCCCGACGCCGCCGCCTCGTCCACCGGGATGCCGGCGATCGTGACGTCGGCGCCGCGATCGACGTGGGTGGCGAGCATGTCGGCGTAGTTCATCCTATACAGCTGGTCGCCGGACAGGATCAGCACGTGCTTGATGTCGGGCTGCTGCAGGTAGCGGATGTTCTGCCGCACGGCGTCGGCCGTGCCCTGATACCAGCCCGCGTTGTCGAGCGTCTGCTGGGCGGCGAGAATCTCGACGAATCCGCCGCTGAACGGGTCGAACGTGTAGGTGCGCCGGATGTGACGGTGCAGGCTGACCGAGTTGAACTGCGTCAGCACGTAGATCCGCTGCACGCCGCTGTTGACGCAGTTGGAGAGCGGCACGTCGATGATCCGGTACTTACCCGCCAGCGGCACCGCCGGCTTGGAGCGGTCGCGGGTCAGCGGGTAGAGCCGGGTGCCCCGACCGCCCCCTAGCACGAGGGCCAGAACGCGCCGAACAGCCATGGGATGAAATCCTCGGGGGGCCACCTTGCTGCAGAGTCGCCCATGCTACGGAACCGCCGGCGGGCCGCCAAACCCGGTTCGTGGCGGTCGGGCGTCGGGGTCAGTCGGCCGCGGCTGCGCGGGCGATCGCCAGCGCCTCGTCCCGGCTAGCGATGCCACCGTCGAGTTGCAGCCGGCGAATCCGCTGCAGCAGGCTCCCCACCGCCGGGCCGCGGGAAACGCCGAGCGCCAGCAGGTCGTCGCCGGAAACCAGCGGAGGCGGATCGATTTCGGCGGCCGGCCTGGCCAGTTGCGC
This sequence comes from Pirellulales bacterium, assembly GCA_044360305.1. Taxonomy (GTDB): domain Bacteria; phylum Planctomycetota; class Planctomycetia; order Pirellulales; family UBA1268; genus QWPN01. The sequence continues at coordinate 10,240 of JBIKKQ010000045.1, read as the reverse complement.
CGTCACCCAGGCCGCGGCAGTCGGGTCCCCGTGGCCACAGGCGGCCCGGGCCCGGAGCAGGTCAGCCAGCCTGGGGGCCCGGGCGTCGGCCAGCCAGGGCTGCACGGCCGACCATGGCCGGTCGCGCAGCGTCGCCGCCGACAAGCCCCCGAGTTCGGCGGCCGCCGCGGCGAGCCAGGCGGCGGCCTTCGCGTCCTGATTGGAGAGCCGCAACCGGCCGGCGACGCCCGGCAGCACCGCGGGCTCACCGGCCGCGAGGATCGTCAACGCCAGCGGCAGGTCGGGCTCGTCCAGGGCATCCACGATCCTTGCCGCCGGCACCATGCCCCCGCTCCGTCCTGCCGGTCCGGGGTCAAATTCGGGGAGGATGACGGCGGCAAGCCCGGTGTCGGCAAGCAGTTCCAGGGCCCGTCGTCGGCCGGGGCGGGAGACCATGGCCCGCAGTTCGGCCGCGATCCGCTCGGGGCTGACGCCGGCGACCAGCCGGGCCATCCGCTCGATGGCGGCCCGGGTTTCCGGCTCGAGAACGAACCCGAAGAAGGCGGCGAACCGGACCGCCCGCAGCATCCGCAGGTGGTCCTCGCCGAACCGCATCGCCGGCACGCCGATCGCCCGGACGATGCCCGCCGCGAGATCGTCCCGGCCGTTGACGAAGTCGTGGACTTCCCCCGACAGCGGGTCGAGGAACAGGCCGTTGATCGTGAAATCCCGGCGCAGGGCATCCTCGCGGGCCGAGCAGAACGTGACCCCGGCCGGGTGCCGGCCGTCGGTATAGGGGGCGTCGGCCCGAAACGTCGCCACCTCGACCTGGCCGGCCCCCTTCGGCCCGAGCACGGTGATCACGCCGAAGGCCGCCCCGACGGCGAGTGTCCGCCGCGGGCCGAACAGGGATCGAACCACCTCCGGACGGGCGGCCGTGGCGACGTCGTAGTCGGCCGGGGTTCGCCCGAGGATGTCGTCCCGGACGCAGCCCCCGGCCCAGAAGGTCTCGTGGCCGCCCCGGCGCAGCCGATCGACCACCTCGACGGCAAAGGTCCGCGCCCGGGCGGGGTCGGAAAAAATGGCTGCCATCGGGGAGTCGAACCGTTGACGGGGGCGAGATCGTTCCGATATTATTGTTTGTGGAAGGGGCGGTCAGCCGGGGTATCCATCTTTTTCGATTCACCCGGCGGTTCGGCTCCTGGGGATTTTTCGGGGATTTTTCATTTTTTCATCTCTTGGCCCGAAAGGGTGGAGGTTTTTCATGTCTGCGATTCCCTACAACTCGAAACGGCGCGGGTTCACCCTCGTCGAACTGCTCGTCGTGATCGCGATCATCGGCGTGCTCATGGGCCTGGTGCTCTCCGGAGTGCAGGCGGCCCGCGAAACCGCCCGGCGAATCTCCTGCGGTAACAATTTGAAGCAGATCGGCACAGCGATCCAGTTGTTCGGCGACTCCAATCAGAGGAATGGCGACTCGTATTTTCCGGCGATTGCCAGCGTTACCACGACTGGGAGCAGCAATGGACAAATCGGATTCAGCTGGCTGGCCCAATCGCTGGACTACCTCGAACAGAAGCCTCTGGCAGCCGCTCTTATCGGAGCGACCGGTCAGAGGATCAGTTCCGGAACGGTTGGAACCAGCGGCGCGAATGCAACCGGCGCGAAGCTTGCCTTCGCCCTGTGCCCGAGCTACGGCGGACAACTGCCGACCACCCAGACCGACTGGATCAGCAACTACCGGGCGAACGCGGGCGTGCACGCGAGTGGCACCTATTCGGACACGCCGAGCGCTACGACCGGGCCCGGCGGCCTCGCGTTCCGGCAGCTCAAGACCGGTGACTACACCGACGGGTTGAGCAATACGGTCTGGGTTTCGGAAAGCCGTCAGCAACCCGTGTCCGGCTCTGCTTCCCCTTGCCGCTGGGCCTACGGTGAGCTGTGGCACATGGCGGCCACGAGCGGGACGTTGACCAACAGCCTCTGGGCTGGCAGCGGCAACCTGCTGACGCGGATGACCGGAACGTTCAACGATACGAACCAACCGGCTGACTTCTCGATTTCGAATGCCACCAACAGCCTCACGAACAGCGTCACGCTCAAGTGGGGGCCGTCTTCGTACCACAGCGGCCGCATCATCATGCACGTGTTTGGTGACGGTCGCACGTCGCCGATTTCCGCCGACGTCGATCCCGGCACCTACAACGCCCTCAACACTCGGGCCAGCGCCGACATCGTCGGCGAGTATTGATGCCGGGCCGGCCACGGGCCGGCTGCGGTGAAATCACGGGGCGGCCGGCGATCGACTCGCCGGCCGCCTTTTTTGATCCTCGCTCGTTGTCACTCCAGCGGAGACCGACCATGCCCGATACCGACGCATCCCCGCCGCTCGAGATCCCGGCGGCCGACGTGGCCCGACTGCTCCGCCAGCCGACCGCCTTTGGCAGCCCGCTCCTCCTCGACTGCCGGACGCCCGAGGAACACGCCACCGCGCGGATCGCCGGGGCGCTGCTCATCCCGATGCAGGAACTGACCGACCGGCTCGCCGAACTGGAGGCCTTCCGGCAGGCGACGGTCGTCGTCCACTGCCACCACGGGATGCGGAGCCTGAAGGTGGCCCGCTGGCTGCGCGACCAGGGGTTTTCGCGGGCCGTCAGCATGCAGGGGGGCATCGAGGCCTGGAGCATGGAGATCGACCCCTCCGTGCCCCGCTACTGAACTGGATTTTCGTCCCCGGCGAGCGGCTGGTATCCTCTTCCCGTGGCGGCCACCCGCGCCAATGCGGGGTGAGTCTCGGCCGCAGCCCCCTTCTGGAACCGTCCTCACGAGGAGCACCCGATGAGCGATTCGAACGTTCGTGCCGGCATTTCGCGCCGGGAGGCGATCAGGGCCACGAGCCTCGCCGGGGCGGCTCTCGCCGGCATGCGCGGCGTGCACGGCCAGACCGGTTCGTCCGACGTGATCCGCGTCGGTGCCATCGGCGTCGGCGGCCGGGGCCGCGGCGCCCTCGTGCAGGCCCTGTCGGTGCCGGGCTCGGCCACGAAACTCACGGCCCTGGCCGACATCAGGTCCGACAACATCACCCGCACGCTCCAGGCGGTCGAGCAGCTCGACAAGTCCAAGATCGACTGCCCTGCGGATCGCCGCTACGAGGGATTCGACGGCTACCAGAAGGTGCTCGAGCACTGCGACCTCGTCGTCATCGCCGCCCCGCCCGCCTTCCGCCCGGCCCACTTCACGGCTGCGGTCAAGGCGGGCAAGCACGTGTTCATGGAGAAGCCGATCAGCATCGACGCCGCGGGCACGCGGATCTGCCTCGAGGCGGCGAAACTGGCCGACGAGAAGAAGCTCAAGGTGGTCGTGGGCCTGCAGCGACACTACGAGGAGCGGTACCGACAGACGCTGGCCAAGGTCCGCGAAGGCCTCGCCGGTGACATCATCAGCGGCCAGGTCTATTGGAACGGCGACCGCCCCTGGTGGAAGGCCCGCAAACCCGGCCAGACGGAACTCCAGTACCAGATTTACAACTGGGGTCATTTCCTCTGGCTGTGCGGTGACCACATCGTCGAGCAGCACGTCCACAACATCGACGTCGCCAACTGGTTTCTCGGCACCCTCCCCCTCGACGCCTACGGGCTGGGCGGGCTGCAGAACCGCGAGCCGGCGAAGCCGACGCAGATCTACGACCACCACACCGTGACCTTCAACTACCCCGGGGGCGTCAAGATCCTGAGCGAGTGCCGTCAGTTCCCCGGCGGCGAGGGCAAGGTGACGGAGGAGTTCCAGGGCACCAAGGGCTACGTCCGTATCGGCGAGATCACCGACCACAAGGGAAACGTTCTCTGGAAGTACGACGGGCCGAAGCGGGATCCCTACCAGGTCGAGCACGACGAACTGCAGGCCGCGATTCGCAACGACACTCCGCTCAACAACGCCCACTACGGGGCCACGTCGAGTTTCTCGGCCGTGCTCGGCCGCTACGCCACCTACAGTGGCAAGCGGGTCGAGTACGCCAAGGTCCTGGAACTCGACGACTCCCTCGTGCCGGCGGACCTGACCTGGGAAACTCCCGCTCCCGTGCAGCCGGACGAACGCGGTGAATACCCGATCGTCATGCCCGGGACGTTCAAGATGCCCCAGGCGATCAAGCAGCCGGTGTCATGATCGTCGGCGTACCCCGGGAGACGAAGCGGGACGAGTATCGCGTGGCGCTCCTGCCCGTGGGGGTGGAGGAACTCGCGCGGGCCGGTCACCGGGTGCTCGTGGAACGGTCCGCGGGCGCAGGGTCGGGCCTGCCCGACGATCTCTACGCGGCCTGCGGCGCCGAACTCGTCGACACGGCGGCGGAGGTGTTTGGCCGGGCGGACTTGATCGTCAAGGTGAAGGAACCGCAGCCGGCCGAGTTGGGCCTCATCCGGCGTGGGCAGGCGATGTTCACCTATTTTCATTTCGCCGCCGATCGCGGCCTGACCGAGGGCTTTCTGGCGACCGGGGCGACCGCCATCGCCTACGAGACGCTGCGCGACGACCGTGGCCGCCTGCCCCTGCTCGTGCCGATGAGCGAGGTGGCGGGGCGGATGAGCATCCAGGAGGGAGCGAAATATCTCGAAAAGCCGCAGATGGGCCGCGGCATCCTCCTCGGAGGCGTCCCAGGCGTGGCCCCGGCGCACGTCACGGTCCTCGGCGCGGGCACCGTCGGCGCCAACGCCGCCAAGGTGGCGGCCGGATTCGGGGCCAGCGTCGGCCTCCTCGACACGAACCTCGAGCGGCTCCGCTATCTCGACGACGTCACGCCGCCGAACATCGACTGCCTGTTTTCCGACCGGCACACGATCCGCGACCAGATCCGGCGGGCCGACCTCGTCATCGGCAGCGTGCTGATCCCGGGCGCCCGGGCGCCGCACCTCGTGGAGCGCGAGGATCTGGCCCTGATGAAGCCGGGGGCGGTGATCATCGACGTGGCGATCGATCAGGGGGGCTGCGTGGCCACCAGCCGGCCGACGACCCATGCGGCGCCGACGTTCGTGGTGGACGACATCGTCCACTACTGCGTCACGAACATGCCCGGTGCGGTCGGCCGGACGAGCACCTACGCCCTCTGCAACGCGACCCTGCCCTACGTGCTGGAACTGGCGACGCGGGGAGTGGAGGGGGCGATCGCCGCCAGTCCGGCGATCCGCTCGGCGATCAACGTCCACCGCGGCGTCCTCGTGCACCCCGCCGTGGCGGCGGCCTTCGGGCTTCCCTGCCGGCCGCTCGCCTCCTGACGGAAACCGGCCGCCATGCCCCCCGCTTCCCCCGTCGCTGTCACCTGGCAGGGCGACGCCACAGGCCTGCTGGAACTGCTCGACCAGACCCTGCTGCCGGGGCGGCTGGAGCGGATCGCCTGCCGGGACGTGGACACCGTGGTGGAGGCGATCCAGAGCCTCCGGGTTCGCGGCGCCCCGGCGATCGGAATTGCCGGTGCCTACGGCGTCGTGATCGCAGCCGGTGAGGCCGTTCGGGCCGGCCTGCCGCCGGCGGCCGCCCGGGATCATCTGCGCGCGCAGGCCGCGCGGCTCGCCGCGGCCCGTCCGACGGCCGTCAACCTGCGGTGGGCCGTGGAGCGAACGGCCGCGGTCCTCGACCGCTGTCCGGCCGAGGCGGCGCCGCCGGCGATCGCCGCGGCACTCCTCGCCGAGGCCCGGGCGATCCACGACGAGGACGCCCGGCTGTGCGCCGCGATCGGCCGGCACGGGGCCCCACTGCTGCCCGACGGCGGCGTGCTGACGCACTGCAACACGGGCGGCCTGGCCACCGGGGGCGACGGCACGGCGCTGGCCGTGATCACCACCGCCTGGGGGCAGGGGCGCAAGCTGGAGGTGTTCGCCGACGAGACGCGGCCGCTCTTCCAGGGGGCGCGGCTCACGGCCTGGGAACTGGTGCAGCGCGGCATCCCCGTGACGGTGCTCGTGGATGCCGCCGCCGGGCAGCTCCTACGGAGCGGCCGGGTGGCCGCCTGCATCGTGGGCGCCGACCGGATCACGGCCCGTGGCGACGTCGCCAACAAGATCGGCACCTATCCGCTGGCGATCCTCGCCCACGCCCACGGCGTGCCGTTCTACGTCGCCGCGCCGTCGAGCACCTTCGACCTCGCGCTCGACGACGGCGCCGACATCCCGATCGAGGAGCGGGCCGCGGCCGAGGTGCTGCGGCCGCTCGGCGTGCCCGCGGCCCCGGAGGGGGCCCGGGCCTTCAACCCCGCCTTTGACGTGACGCCCGCCCGCCTGATCACCGGCATCATCACCGAGCGCGGCGTGATCAGCCCGGTCACGCCGGAACGGATCCGGGACAATCTGGCCACGGCGACCCCAACGTAATGCCCTCTCGCTCGAGTCCAACCAATTCCCAACACGGTCACAGCGTTGCCCTTTCCTGTCCTATTTCCCTCTCTTCACGCATCCGGGGCGAGAGGGGTTCCCTGTGTCCTGCGAGCCGGCGTTGATGACAAGCGGAGGCAGGGATGCCGGAGCGCAGGCATCATCGAGTGAGCGAAGGCCAGGATGGCCGCAGCAAACGTCCGGCGAGCGGGACACAGGGAGCCCCGTTCGGTGGCGCTGCGTACATGCAGTTAGCGGCGGCTCGTACACTGCGCTTTCTGCCTGAAATCGTGCGGTGAAGAGATCAAGTAAACTCAGCAGCGTGCAATGACATCCACCCCACCCACCACCGCGTCGATCCCGCAGGTCGTGATCGTCGGCCGCCCCAACGTCGGCAAGTCCACGCTCTTCAACTGGCTCATCGAGAAGCGGATCGCGATCGAGGACCCGACCGCCGGCGTGACCCGCGACCGGCTCGTGCAGCGAATCTCCCTCGACGGCCGCGTCGTCGATCTCGTGGACACCGGCGGCATGGGCTTCGACGACCCCGACGGCCTGACCGAGCAGATCGACGCCCAGATCGAGGCCGGACTCGGCCGGGCGGCGGTCGTGCTCCTCGTGGTCGATGTCCGGTCCGGCCCGCTGGCCGCCGACGTCGAGGTGGCCCGGCGCGTCCGGCGGACCGGGGCGGCGGTGCTGCTCGTGGCCAACAAGGCGGACGACCCGCGACTCGATCCCCAGGCCCACGACTTCGCCTCCCTCGGCTTCGGGCCGCCGCTCGTGGTCAGCGCCCGGCAGCGCCGCAACCGGGCCGACCTCGTGGACGCGATCTGCGCCCGGCTCCCCTCCGTGGACGACGCGGCGCCGGACGCGGTCGATCTCCCCGAGATGAAACTGGCGATGGTCGGCCGGCGAAACGTTGGCAAGAGCAGTTTCGTCAACGCGCTGGCCCGCGAGGAGCGGGTGATCACCAGCCCCGTCGCCGGCACCACCCGCGACAGCGTCGACGTCCGTTTCGAGGTGGACGGCCACGGCTTCCTGGCGATCGACACGCCGGGCCTGCGCCGGACGCGGAGCCGGACCACCGACCTCGACTTCTACTCCACGCACCGCGCCCAGCGGAGCATCCGCCGGGCCGACGTCGTGCTCCTGTTCTTCGACGCCACCGAGCCGGTGGGGAAGGTGGACAAGCAGCTCGCCGAGACGATCACCGAGGAGGCGAAGCCGGTCGTGTTCGTGGTCAACAAGTGGGACCTGTACGCCGGCGACGTGGCCCGGCGCGAGTGGGCGGACTACCTCCGGGAGCAGTTCCGGATGATGCCCTGGGCGCCGATCGCGTTCACGACCGCGACGCAGGGCCGCAACGTGAAGGGGGTGATCGACGTCGCCCAGCGGCTGTTCCGCCAGAGCCGGACCCGCGTGCCGACCGCCCGGCTCAACACGGTGCTCCGCGACGCGGTCGCGGCCAACCAGCCCCCCGCCGACTCCCGTGGCCGGCCGGTGCGGCTGTACTACGCCACGCAGGTCGAGGAAGCCCCGCCGACGATCGTGATCTCGACGAGCGCGCCGCGGAGCGTCGCCGAGACCTACCAGCGTTACCTGCTCAACACCTTCCGGCGCGAGCTCCCGTACCACGAGGTGCCGATCAGGCTCCTGCTCCGCGGCCGGGGCACGGCGGCCGAGCCAGCGGACTAACGCCCGTTTCCCGCGGCCCGCGGCACCGCAAGCCCTCGATCAGCGCCAGCTGCGCCGCGGTGAAGGGCACCGCCCCTGCGAGCAGGTCGGGCTCGGCCGTCGTCTCGGGCACGAGCGTGGCGACGATCCGCTTGGCCAGCCGGTCGATGCCCGCGCCGGTGACCGCCGATGTGAGGACCGCATCCGGCGCGGTGCGGGACGGGGCCGTGCGACCGGGGCTGTCGGCGACGAGGTCGACCTTCGAAACGACCTCGATCATGGCCGGCGGCGCTGGCCGGGCCGCGGGCGTGAACCGGGCCGGTTCTCCACTCTCCCCTTCGGTGGCCCGCCGCGTCTCCGCATCCTGCCGGTCGGCCGGCGTGACCCGCAGCACGAGATCGACCTCCGCCTGCACGGCCACGGCCCGGGCGATGCCGGCCCGCTCCACGCCGCCAGCGGGCTCGTCATCCCGCAGGCCAGCCGTGTCCACGAGTTCGATCTCCCAGCCGTCGATCACGAGCCGGCTGGTGACGAGGTCGCGGGTCGTGCCGGGCAGCGGGGAGACGAGGCTCCGGGCATGGCCGGCGAGGGCGTTCACGAGGCTGCTTTTTCCAGCGTTGACCGGGCCGACGACGGCGATCCGCCAGGGCGTCGTGAGCCGGAGGCCGACCCGGCCCGCCCGCAGCAGCCGGTCGCAGGCCATTGTGGCGGCCCGGTCGTCGCCGGCGGCCCGCAGGCTGCGGATCCGGTCGATCTCAAGGTCGAGGGCTCCGGCGATCTGTCGGCAGAGGATCCGGGCCGCCGCCGGCCCGCCTGCCCGGCAGACGGCGATCCGGGCCTCGACGGCCGCGTCGTGGGCGGTCGCGTCGCGGTCGGCCGGGCCGCCATCCCCCGGCCGCAGCCACGTCTGCCACGGCACGATGTCGGCGCCGTGACGGGCAAGGCTGCGCACGATCGCCTCCGGGGCGGCGAGGCCGCCGTGGCAGTGGACCTCCAGCCGGTCCACGGCCAGCCGCGCGACCACGACCTCCTCGGCCGCGCCGCCGTCCAGACTCTGCCAGCGTCCGAAGCAGATCGCCCCATCGGCCCGGTCCGCGACCGGGCGGCCGCTCCGCGATCGAAACAGCCGATCGACGACGGCCGGCGCGGCCGTTCCGGCGACGCCGACGACGGCGACCGCCCCCCTGCCGACCGGCGTCAGAAGGGCGACCCGGACCCGTCCGTTCGGCGTGGCCTCCCCGCCACCTGCGTCCCCCTGCTCGTGCATCCGTCCCGGCTCCGTATTCAGTGCAGCCGCGTGCGGCTCGCTTGATATAACCGCGGCGTTTTCAAACCCTGTGATCCCACTCCGGAGACCGCCCCATGGCAGACTGGATCGAACCCGGCAGCAAGGCGCCCGACTTCACCCTGCTCACGCACGACGGCACGAAGCTGAAACTTTCCAGCCTGCGCGGCCGGCCGGTCGTCCTCTATTTCTACCCCAAGGACGACACGCCGGGCTGCACGCGGGAGGCGTGCGGCTTCCGCGACGCCCGGGCCGGACTGGCGAAGGCGGGAGCGGTGGTGCTTGGCGTGAGCCCGGACCTGCCGGAGAGCCACGAGAAGTTCCGGGCGAAGCACCGGCTCTCGTTCACGCTCCTCTCCGATCCTGAGCACGTGGTGGCGGAGAAGTATGGTGCGTGGCGGGAGAAGACGCTGTACGGCAGGAAATCGCTCGGCATCGTGCGCAGCACGTACCTGATCGACGCGGCCGGGAAGATGGCCCGAGTGTTCAAGGCGGTCCGTGCCGACGGCCATGCCGATCAGGTGCTCGCGGCGCTGGCGGAACTGGATGGATGAGGGAACTTCCGCCGAGTTGACTTTCGCGCGGTCTTTCGCGCCGTCGCAGCCGACACAGCGGCTGCTCCGGCTTACGGTCGCCGGGCGAAGCCCGGCTCCACGCAAGCGATGATCGCACCTGCATTTCGCGCCGTCGCAGCCGACACAGCGGCTGCTCCGGCTTACGGTCGCCGGGCGAAGCCGGGCTCCGCGAGGCTTCCGCCTCGCACGCCACTTCCGTTGGGGTAGCTTTCACGCCGTCACCGCCGTCTGTCGCGTTCGGTGCTCGAGGAGCCGGCGGATCGGCGGAAGATCGAGGAGCGTGAGGCGATCGTGCCTCAGCGACGAGACTTCTGCCGGCCGCCGGCGGGTTGGGCGGGCTAACCGGCTGTCGCGGGGGGGGGGCGCGC
>JBIKKQ010000044.1:0-21480 GCA_044360305.1 Pirellulales bacterium | reverse complement strand
ACCAGAAGGCGCTGGCCTCGGTCGAGTGCTCGGCGGCGATCCTCCGTCTGCCGCGCAACTACGCCGTCGAGATCATTCCCAGCGGCTGCTGCGGCATGGCCGGATCGTTTGGCTACGAGCGCGAGCACTTCGACGTCTCGATGCGGATCGGCGAGCTTGTCCTGTTTCCCGCCGTCCGCGCCGCCGCGGCCGACACGCTCCTCGCGGCGCCGGGAACGAGCTGTCGGCACCAGATCCACGACGGCACCGGCCGCACGGCCCTGCATCCGGTGGAGATCCTCCATGCCGCGGTCGCGGCGGCGGGCCGGCCCCCGGGCTGACGGAACGGCCGGCACGACCGTGGTACCATCGTCGCGTGCGGCGTACGGCGGCGGATCGGCCGGTTCCGCCGGCCGCGGTTCGCGAATCCTTCAGGAGTCGACCATGCGGCGCTGTGCCATGTTGGCGGCGGGGATGCTGATCGGGTTCGCGGGGTCGGCGGTGCAGTCGGAGGATCTCGACGCCGCGAAGGTCCAGGCCCTGTCGGCCGAGCAGGCCGAGAAGCTGACGTTTCGCGGTGACGTCGCCCGCTTCGGCAAACTCATGGAGTTGTCGCCCGAGGCTGCGGCCGCGCTCGCCAAGCGGGCGTTTCCCATCGAGCTTACCGTCCTGGAAAATCCGACCGCGGACGTCATCGCCGCGTTCGCGGGGCACAGCGGAGGACTGTCGGTCCCCAAGCTCACGACGCTGGCGCCGGAGCAGGCGCGGGCGCTGGCGGGCTACACGGGGCAGCGGCTGTCGCTCAACGGGCTGGCCACGCTCTCCGCGGAGGAGGCCCGGGCCTTGGCAGCATTCGCCGGCCAGATGGTCATCAAGGACAAGGTCCACCCGGGCACGCTGGAACTCAACGGCATCAAGGAGCTGTCGCCCGAGGCCGCGGCAGCGCTTGCCGGGTGCAGGGTGGTGATCAGCCTCGCCGGGCTCGACAGCCTGTCGTCGATACCGCTGGCCCACAAGCTGGGGAGCCAGCCGATCCTGACCCTCGCGGTGCCGACGCTGTCGGACGACGTCGCCCGGGCGCTGTTTCTCAGCCCCGGGGCCCCCAAGAACACGATGATGTCGCTGGGCCTGAAGGAATTGTCGGTCGAGGCGGCCAAGGCCCTCGGGGAGCGCGGGCGGACCCTGGGGGGCCACTGGCAGTTCAACGAACTGCAGGCGATTCCCGACGAGGTCGCCGAGGCACTGTCGGCTCCCGCGGCGATTCGTTGCCGGAAGGTGACCACGCTGTCGGACCGGGCTGCCGCGGCGCTCAACAGGTACGTCCATGCCCACATGTACGCCCTCGCCGACGTGTCCAACGAATCCCTGGAGATGTTTTCCAAACGCCAGGGATTCATGATCCACGGGCTCAGAAAGCTCGACTGCGTGCCGTTCGCGGCGACGCTGATGTCGAACAACTCCGATTTCCTCGATCTCCCCCAGTTGGAGACGATCTCGGAGGCGGCGGCCGACGCGCTGGCGGCCGACGTGCGCCGCTCGAAACGCTGCATCGTGCCGCTTCCCGCCCTCAGGGCGCTGACGTCGGTGGCGCTGGCGGAAGTGCTCGCCGAGGGCCCGCTCCCGGACACACGGGCCCCGCGCGGTGCCAACCAGGAGGCCCGGCGGAAGACGGTCGCGCTCAATCTCGCCCGGCTGGAGACGGCACCCGATGCGGTGGTGCGTGCGCTGGCGAAGCGGACCGGCCCGCTGTCGCTCGGCCTCACGAACCTATCGGTCGCGGCCGCCACGGCACTCGCCGCGCGGCAGCAGGAGACGACGCTCGGCACGTCGCAGCTGTCCGACGAGGCCGCCGCCGCCCTGGCCACCGCCGAGGCGCGGCTCGTCCTGCCGAAGCTCGCCGAGGTGCCGGCCGCCGGCTCGGCGGCCCTGCGGGAAAACCCGATGATCGAACTCCCGAAGGCGTTCGGGCAGGCGAAGTGAGGCCGGTGGGCCGGCCATGCTGCGACCCCGTCTGCTAAACTTTTCCCCGTCACGGTTCTCCCGGAGGATTCAGGCATGGCAGGCGGACGACAGGCATCGCGGCGGCGGTTTCTGGGGACGGCACTGGCAGGCGGCGCGGCGGGCACGGCCCCGCTGTTCGTGCCGGTGACGTTCGCATCGGCGGCGTTCGCGAACCAGTCGGCCAACGATCGGCCGCGGGTCGCCTGCATCGGCACCGGCGGCATCGGCATGCGCGACGCCCGCGAGCACCGCGAGTTCGCCGACATCGTCGCCGTCTGCGACCTCGACCGGAAGCACGCCGAGCGGGCGAAGTACGACGTCCGCGTGGGAGCGGGCAAGGCCGAGACGTATGCCGACTACCGCAAGGTGCTGGACCGGCCCGACGTGGACGTCGTCAGCATCTCCACGCCCGACCACTGGCACGTGAAGATTGCCATCGAGGCCCTGCAGGCGGGCAAGCACGTGTTCTGCCAGAAGCCGCTGTCGCTGACGCTGGAGGAGGGCCGCTTGGCCCGGGCGGCCGCCGAGAAATACCCCCGGCAGCAGTTCTTCATCGGCACCCAGCAGCGGGCCGAGAAGGACCTGTTCCTGCGGGCGGTGAACATGGTCCGCAAGGGACTGCTCGGCGACATCCGCCGGGTGACCGCGGCGATCGACGGCAGCCCGACCGGCGGGCCGTTTCCGGCCGAGCCGGCGCCCGAGCGGCTCGACTGGGACCGCTGGCTCGGACAGGCGCCGAAGGTCGAGTATCGGGTCCATCGCTGCCACGAAATGTTCCGTTGGTGGTACGAGTATTCCGGCGGCAAGTTCACCGACTGGGGCGCCCATCACGTGGACATCGCGCAGTGGGCGATCGGCGAGGATGGCCCGGGCAAGGGGCCGGTGGAGATCGACGGCATCGACGTCCACCACCCGATACCCTTCAAGGACGGCAACCCGACCCGTGACGACTGGTTCAACACGGCTCACGACTTTTCCGTCGCCTGCCGTTTCAAGAGCGGCGTGGAGCTGGTGGTCACGAGCCGAGGTGACAACGGCATTCTCTTCGAGGGGTCGAAGGGGCGGCTGTTCGTCAACCGGTCCAAGATCACGGGGAAGCCGATCGAGGAGGGCTGGGACAAGGACGCGTTCACGGACGCCGACGTCCGGGCGCTGTTCAAGGGCAAGCCCGGCGAGGGGCACAAGCAGAACTTCTACCGCTGCATCCGCGAGGGCGGGCTGCCGGTGTCGGACGTGTTCAGCCACATCGTGGCGATGAACACCTGCCACCTGGCGGCGATCGCCGGCCGGCTCGGCCGGAAGATCGCCTGGGACCCGGTGAAGGAGCAGATCGTGGGCGACGAGCAGGCGGCGTCGTTCGCCGCGCGGACGCCGCGGGCGGGCTACGAGATCCCCCGGGTCTGACCGGACTCGCTCCGGAAATCGAGCATGGCACCGTCGTCCACCGTCACGATCGTCTGGTTCCGCCGCGACCTGCGGCTCGACGACAATCCCGCCCTGGCGGCCGCGGCGGCCCGGGGGCCGGTGGTGCCGGTGTTCATCTGGGCGCCCGACGAGGAGGCGCCGTGGGAGCCGGGGGCGGCCTCGCGCTGGTGGCTGCACCGGTCGCTCGAAAAGTTCTCCGCCACGCTCGCCCGGGCCGGCACGCCGCTGGTGATCCGGCGCGGCGGATCGCTGGACACGCTGCGGAAACTTGCCCGTGAGACCGGGGCGGGTCAGGTCACCTGGAACCGGCTCTACGAGCCGGCCATCGTGACCCGCGACACGACGATCAAGAAGGCCCTCGCGGCCGACGGGCTGACCGTGGAGAGCTTCAACGGCGGCCTGCTCTACGAGCCGGCCCACGTCGCCACGAAGGAGGGCCGCCCCTACCAGGTGTTCACGCCCTTCTGGCGGGCCCTGCTCGCGCGGGAGGAGCCGGCGGAGCCGGTGGCCGGCCCGCGCAAACTCGTCCCCGTCCCGCGGCCGGCCACGGGCTTGGCGGTCGCCGACCTCGGCCTGCTGCCGGCGATCCCGTGGGCCGGCACCATGGAGAAGACCTGGACGCCCGGCGAGGCGGGGGCCACGAAGCGGCTCGACGCCTTCGTCGCCGGCGGCCTGGCGGGCTACGCGAGCGGCCGGGATCGGCCCGACCAGGACGGCACGAGTTCGCTCTCGCCCCACCTGCACTTCGGCGAGCTCTCGCCGCGGCGGGCGTGGCACGCCGTGCGGGCCGCGGCGGGCGGCCGGCCGGTGGCCAAACTCGCCGGCGGCCCCGAGGCCTATCTCCGCGAACTCGGCTGGCGGGAGTTCGCCGGCCACCTGCTGTTCCACTTCCCGCACACCACCGACGCGCCGCTGCGGGGCGACTACGCCCGATTCCCGTGGGCCAGTGATCCCGTCGGCCTGCGGGCCTGGCAGCGGGGGCGGACCGGCTTTCCCGTCGTCGATGCCGGCATGCGGCAGTTGTGGGCCACCGGCTGGATGCACAACCGCGTGCGGATGATCGTCGCCAGCTTTCTCGTCAAGGACCTGCGGGTCTCCTGGCTCGAGGGAGCACGCTGGTTCTGGGACACGCTCGTCGATGCCGACCTCGCCGCCAACACGCTGGGCTGGCAGTGGGCCGCCGGCTGCGGCGCCGACGCCGCCCCCTACTTCCGGATCTTCAATCCGACGAGCCAGGGGAAGAAGTTCGACCCCGACGGCACGTACGTCCGCACCTGGGTGCCGGAGCTGGCGAAGCTCTCGGCCGGCGACATCCACGAGCCGGCGGCGGCCGAGGCGTCGATGCGCGTCCGGGCCGGCATCGCCCTGGGCCGCGACTACCCGGAGCCGGTCGTGGATCACGCCGAGGCCCGTCGGCTCGCGCTCGAGGCCCTCAAGACGGTGACCCGCGGGAAGGCTACTTCTTCCGGTCGGCCTCGGCGAGCATGAGCCGCACCTTTTCGAGGGCGTTCTTCTGCCCCTCGGGATCGGCGATCTTGGCCGCCTCCTTCTCCGCGGTCTTGAGGAGCCGGACGGCGGCCGCCGCATCGCCGTTGGCGAGGAACGCGCCGGCCACGGCCAACAGGCCGTAGGCCTTGTTTTCGGGCTTGGAGATGGCGGTGGCTGCCGCGTCGGCCTCGGCGAGCAGGGTGGCTGCCTTCGCCTTGTCGCCCCCCTCGGCCCGGACGTTCGCGGCGGCCGCCAGCGCCTCGGCCTTGGCTCGCGGGTCTTCCTGGCCCCGGGCCATCTCCTCGAGCCGGTCGGCGAGTTTCGTGGCATCGGCGTTCTGGCCGACCTTCGCCAGGGCCACGGCGATCGCCGCGAAGGCCTGCACCTTGAATCGCTCCTCGACCCCCTCGGCCGCCGCGGTGGCCGAGTCGAGCGCCTCACGGGCCGCCTTGGCGTCGCCGAGGCCGCCGGTCTTGGCGCCGGAGACGGTGGCGGCGTCGGCGAGGATGCGGATCTTGGCGATCGGATCGGTGACCCGTCCGGCCATCTCGATGCCCTGCTTCAACGACTCGCGGGCGACGGGCCGGGCGTCGGACTTCGCATACAAGTCGGCGATCTCCACGAGCCGCTGGCCGGCGACCGCTGGGTCGGCGTCCGGCTTGATCAGCCCACGGGCCTCGGCCAGCGTCTTGCCGGCGCCCGCCTTGTCGCTCGACTTCAGCTGCCGGCGGGCGATCCGCACCAGCGCCCGGGCCTTGGCCTCGGGCGACTCGATGGCCCGGGCCTCGGCGAGCTGTTGGGCGATCGTCTTCGGGCCGGTGGACTTCTTGCCGCAGCCGACGGCCGGCACGAGGACCAGGAGCAACAGGATCGGCAGCCAGCGGGGAAGGTTTCTCGGGGGCATCGACGGGACTCCGGGGAGTGACGGATGATCGGTCATGCGGCTGCGGCCGCTGCGAGCCGCAGCGGTCAGAATTTCAGCCGGGCGCGGAGCAGGCGGGCGTGGGTCTCGGCCATCAGGTCGTCCTCGGCTGCCTCGTCCTCGGCCTCGTAGGTGGCCGAGAACCGCAGGTAGGCACCGCAGTCGTCCCACGGGACCGTCGAGATCGAGAGGTCGTGGATGAGGAACTGGCTGGCATCCTGCGCCGTGGCGAAAACCCGGTCGCCGGCCCCGCGCGGGGATTTCGTGTAGAGGAAATAGGTGCCGCCGGGCATGTCGCAGTCGAAGCCCACGGCCCGGAGCACGCCGACCAGTTTCTCCAGCCGGCGCCGGTATTTCTCGCGCACCCGGCGCGGAATCTCCGGGTCGGCGAGGGCCGCGGCCCCCGCTTTCTGGATCGCCATGAACTGCCCCGAGTCGCAGTTGTCCTTGACGTCGGCGAAGGCCCGCACGATCCGCTCGTGCCCGCAGACCCAGCCGAGCCGCCAGCCGATCATGTGGAAGCCCTTCGACATCGAGTGGACCTCCACGCCCACCTCCTTCGCCCCGTCCACCGAGAGGAACGACAGCGGCTGGTCGTCGTAGGAGAGCATGATGTGGGCGGCATCCTGGACGACGATGATCCGGTGCCGGTGGGCGAACTCGACCACCCGCTCGTAGAACCCGCGGGTCGCGGTCTTGCCAGTCGGGCTGTTGGGATAGCAGAGCACGAGCAGCTTCGTCCGCGCGAGCACGTCGGCCGGGATGCCGTCGAGGTCGGGGAAGAAGTCGTTCTCGGGCACGAGCGGCAGACGGTGGACCGTGCCGCCGAACCAGCGGGTGGCGGTGCCGGCGACCGGATACCCGGGGACCGTCATCAGCGTGACATCGCCGGGGTCGATGAACGCGGCCGGCAGCATGGCATAGGCCGTCTTCGAGCCGATGCAGTGGTTGACCTCGGTGACGGGATCGAGCCGGACGCCGAACTCCCGGTGCATGAAGGCCGCGGCCGCCTCCTTGTAGGCGGCGATGCCGTTGTCGGCGTAGCCCCGGTTCTCGGGCTGGTCGATCTCGCGCCGCATCACGGCGCGGACGCTCTCCGGCGCCATCTCGTCGTTCTCGCCGATGCCGAAGTCGAGCATCCGGCGCTCGGGGTGGTCGGCGAGCGCCTGCCGCTTGGCCCGCTTGATGAGCTCGAACTTGTAGATCTCGTTGCCCTTGCCGTACCCGGCGCCGCCGATGCGCTGGGCGAAACGATCCTGGAACCAGGGGTCCTGCGGGGCGGCGGGGGTGGGGGTGCTGGGCATGGCCGTGGCGGGGGGGTGCGCGGGTCGGGGTGACGGAAAGCCGGTGAGAATAGCCGGTTTTTTCGGGGTTTCCAATCGAGTTGATTCCGGCCCGTCGCGAGACTTGAGTTGAGGGACAGGAGTGTCCCCGCCATGCCCCCCGCCCCCGGTCCCCAGCACGTCCACGGCCCGTTCGACGGCGACTTCGACCCGTTCGAGGACGACGACGATCTGGCGGTGATGGTCACGTTCGGCCGGTGCCCGGACCGCAGCCGGACGCGGTAGCGCCGGGTGGGCTCCCGTCCCGCCAGTCCGTCACGACAGAGCCGCTTCCAGGGCGGCGAGTCGTGCCTGCAGGTCGTCCACGGTCGCCTCGAGCGCCGCCAGGCGGTCGGCGACGTCGGTCGGGGCCGGGGCATCCGGCGGCGGGCCGTACGGGGCCGCGGGATGGCCGGCCGGAACTGACGTCGGCGTCGGGGCCGCAACCGGCGCGGCCGCGGTGGCCGGCTCGGCGCCGGCCGCGGTGGGCGCCCCGATGCCCAGTTCCCGGCGGACCTTCTCCAGTTTTTCCTCCGGCAGCAAGCCGTGGGTCAGCATCCGCCCCCGCCCCGGCGGCGAGAGCCAGACGACGAGCCCCCGGGCCGCGAGGGCGTCGAGGTGCCGGCGCAGCTCGTCGAGGTCGGGAATCGGGTCCATGCGGCTCGCCCGGCCGCGCAGGTCCCCCTCGGTCTGCTCGCCCCGGAGGAGCAGTTCGCCGACGATGGCGAGTTCCTCCTTGCCGACGCCGAGCCACTCGTAGGCGAGGTGGCGATACCGTGGGATCCGGCCGCTGCCAAACACCTCCGCGACCGCTCCGCTGGCCTGCAGGCTGGCGATCGCCCGCGTCACCTGCTCCTCGTCGAGCGTCATCACCGGGTCGCGGTTGCTCTTCTGGTTGCAGCCGGTGACGAGGGCGTTGAGCGACAGCGGATACTGGTCGGGCGTGGTCTTGCCCTTCTCGATCAGCACGCCGAGGACCCGGCGCTCGTTGGCGTCGAGCGGGCGGATGCGCCGCTCCGTCGTCTCCGCTTCCATGTCCATGCGGCCGTCTCCTTGGCAGCCATCGTACCGCATGGGCCGGTGATCGTCCTGCCGGGCTTCGGCCGCGGGCCGCGGCCCGGTGGCCAGGTCGCCGATCAGGTCAGCCGATCAGGTCAGCCGATCAGGTCAGCCGATCAGGTCGCCGATCACCCGGGCCGGCTCCACGCCGGTGAGCTTCTGGTCGAGGCCGAGGTGGCGGTAGGTGAACCGCTCGTGGTCGAAGCCGAGGAGCTGGAGGACCGTGGCGTGGAAGTCGCGGATGTGCACCGGGTCGCGGACGATGTTGTAGGAGAAGTCGTCGGTTTCGCCGTAGATCTGCCCGCCGCGGGCGCCGCCGCCGGCCATCCACATGGTGAAGCAGCGCGGATGGTGGTCGCGGCCGTAGTTTTCCCGGCTCAGGTTCCCCTGCGAGTAGACCGTGCGGCCGAACTCGCCCCCCCAGATGACGAGCGTGTCGTCGAGCAGGCCGCGGTGCTTGAGGTCCTGGATGAGCCCGAAGCAGGGCTGGTCGATGTCCTTGCACTGGCTCACCAGGCGGCCGGTGAGGTTGCCGTGGTGGTCCCAGTTGTTGATGTAGATCTGCACGAACCGCACGCCCCGCTCCACCATCCGCCGGGCCATGAGGGCGGCGTTGGCGAACGTGCCCGGCGTCTTGACCGCCGGTCCGTAGAGCGCGGTCGTCGCCGCCGGCTCCGTGGCGAGGTCGGTGAGCTCCGGCACGCTCGACTGCATCCGGAAGGCCATCTCGTACTGGGCGATCCGTGTCCGCGTCTCCGGGTCGGCGGTCCGCTCCAGCGTCAGTTCGTTGAGGGCCTGCAGGCCGTCGAGCGTGGTCCGGCGGACGTCGGCGGGCACGCCCGGCGGATTGTTGATGTACAGGATCGGGTCGCCGGCGGAGCGGAAGCTGACCCCGGCGTGCTCCCCCGGAAGGAAGCCGCTGCCCCAGAGCCGGGCCCCGATCGCCTGGTTCTGCTCGTTGTTCGTCGGCCGGGCCACGAGGACCACGAACGTGGGCAGGTCCTTGTTCAGCGAGCCGAGGCCGTAGCTGAGCCACGAACCGAGGCACGGGCGGCCGGTGATCTGGTTGCCGGTCTGCATGTAGGTGATGGCCGGCTCGTGGTTGATCGCCTCGGTGTGCATCGAGCGGATGAAGCACATGTCGTCGACCATCTTCGACGTCCACGGCAGCAGCTCCGTGACCCACATCCCGCACTCGCCGTGGCGGGCGAACTTGAACTTCGACGGCGCGATCGGAAACCGCTTCTGCCCGCTGGTCATCGTCGTCAGCCGCTGGCCGTTGCGGATGCTTGCGGGCAGGTCCTTGTCGTACCAGTCGTTCATCATCGGCTTGTAGTCGAACATGTCCTGCTGCGGCGGTCCGCCGACCATGTGCAGGTAGATGACGTGCTTCGCCCGGGGAGCGAAATGCGGACCGATCGCCCCGGCGGTCGCCGGCCGGGCCTCGTCGGCGAGCAGCGCCGACAGGGCGGCGGCGCCGATCGGGTGGCTGCCGGCGGCGAAAAACCGGCGCCGCGTCAGGTTCAGGCCGAGCTCGTCGAGCGGTGACCGGATGGGGGGCTGCATGGCGGCGGTTCTCCTCGGCCGGGACGGCCCGGCCTCACTTGCACAGGACTTCGTCGAGGTTCATGAGCTCGTTGGCGAGCATGGTCCAGCTGGCGAGCTGCACCGCGTCGGTCGTCGTGGCCCGCGAATCGCCCACCGTCACGATCCTGCCCGCCTCGTCCGGGTGGGCGGCGTACCAGGCCGAGAGCGCGGCCAACGACCGCTTCACGATCGCCAGTTCGGCGGCGTCGAACGGCCGGGCGAGAATCCGGCGGGCGAGAAAATCGATCCGCGCGTCCTCGGCCGGGTCGGCCTGCAGGGCCCGGTCGGCGAGGACGCGGGCCGCCTCGACGAACTGCGGGTCGTTGAGGGTGACGAGCGCCTGGAGCGGGGTGTTCGTCCGCTCGCGCTTCACGCAGCAGATCTCGCGGGACGGCGCGTTGAAGATTTCCATCGATGCCGGCGGTGCCGTCCGCTTCCAGAACCAGTACAGGCTGCGTCGGTAGTTCGCCTCCCCCTTGTCGCGTTGATAGCGGCTGGTGTCGCCGCCCATCGACACGGCCTCCCAGACGCCATCGGGCTGATAGGGCTTCACGCTCGGGCCGCCGACCCGCTTCACGAGCAGGCCGCTCGCCGCCAGCGCCTGGTCGCGGATCATCTCGGCGTCCATGCGGAACCGCGGCCCGCGCGACAGCAGTCGGTTGGCCGCGTCCTTCGCGAGCTTGTCGGGCGTCGCGGTCGCCGCCTGGCGGTAGGTGGCGCTGGTCACGATCAGCCGGAACAGTTTCTTGACGTCCCAGTCCCCCTCGCGAAACTCGACCGCCAGCCAGTCGAGCAGTTCCGGGTGGCTCGGCAACTCGCCGGTGATGCCGAAGTCGCCGCTGGTGCGGACGAGGCCGGTGCCAAACACCTCCTGCCAGAACCGGTTCACGGTCACCCGGCCAGTGAGCGGATGCTCGGCCAGCAGCAGCCACTCGGCGAGGCCGAGCCGGTTCTTCGGCAGGCTGCCAGGGAAGGGGGGGAGGATGTCGGGTGTCTCGGGGAGCACCTTGTCCTTTCGCTTGTCGTACTCGCCGCGGTCGAGGATGAAGGCCGCGGCCGGTTCGCCGCGCTCGTTCATCACGTGGGCCACGGTACCGCGCTTGCGGATCGCCTCCCGCTCCTGCTCCAGCCCCTGCAGTTTCTTCGTGGCGTCCCCGAACGGGGCATCCTGGGTCGTCAGCCACCACTCGAAGAACTGGCCGGCGGGCCCGGACCGCTGGTCGGCCGGCAGCGTGACGAGTTCGTCGAGGGCGTACGTCCGCGCCAGCGCCTCGACCTCGCCGGCCGCCAGCGCCCGGCCCCAGAGCCGGAGATCGGCCAGGCCCACGCCGTGGGCCGCGGTTTCCGCGCCACCCCCGAGCGTCAGCGGCGCCTGGGACTTGATCGTCTCCTTGCGGAACGAATTGGTCTCGGTGGTGGCGGCCTGGGCTTTGCCGTCGTGGAAGATCTTGATGCCCCCCGGCCCGCCCGAGCCGTCGTAGGTCGCGGTTACGAGCGTCCAGGCGTCGGCCTTGATCTGGTCCTTGGCGACCACCTTCAGCGCCTGGGCCGGCCAGGCATGCACGAGCTGCACGGCGATCCGGCGCCCTTGGACGGTCACGCCCCAGCCGCGCTGGGCGGCGGCTGCATCCATCCGGGCAAGCACCGCGGAGGTCGAGTCGTTCGCCGCCGGCTTGATCCAGAACGACACGCTGAACGGCTGCGTATGCTCGAAGTCGCCGGCATCGGCGAGCGTCAGCGCCTGGCCGTCGAGGAGCAGCGCCCGCCGGCCCTTGGGGCCGTCCTGCCAGGTGGGCTCCGCGGACAGCGGAAGCGAGATGTCCTTGCCCGACAGCCGGGCCCGGGTCCCGGTGCCCTGCCCCTCGGCGAGCGGCAGTTCGACGAGTGGTGAGTCCTGCGGCCCGAGGCTGCGGACCTGGTCCGCCGTCAGGCCCGCGGCCCAGGCGTCGAAGTCAGGGCGGGCCGCTTTCCTCCGGCTGTCGACGGCGGCCTTCCCCGCGGCTATGTCCCGTTCCAGTGCGACGAATCGCTGCCGGGCGTCCGGTGGCGGGACGATCACGACCGGCGGCGTGTCTTTGACGTTGCCGTCCATCGCCTTCTGCGAGGTGTTGTTGAAGAACGCCGCCAGTTCGTAGAACTCGCGCTGCGAAAGCGGGTCGAACTTGTGGTCGTGGCAGACGGCGCAGCCGGTGGTCAGGCCGAGCCAGACCGTGGCCGTCGTCTCGGTGCGATCCCGCGCGTAGAGGACGAGATACTCCTCGTCGATGGCCCCCCCCTCGTTGGTCGTCATGTTGCAGCGGTTGAAGCCGCTGGCGATCTGGTTGCCGAGCCGCTCGTCGGCGGAGCCGTCATCCGCCGGCACGGGCAGCAAGTCGCCGGCCAGTTGCCGGACCGTGAACCGGTCGAACGGCATGTTGCGGTTGAACGCGTCGATCACCCACTGCCGGTAGCTCCACATCTCCCGGAAGTTGTCGAAGTGGATGCCGTGCGTGTCGGCGTAGCGGGCGTAGTCGAGCCAGTGGCGGCCCCGGTGCTCGCCCCACTCGGGCATGGCGAGGAACGCGTCCACGAGCCGGTCGTAGGCATCGGGCCGCGTGTCGGCGACGAACGCCTCGACGACGGCCGGCTCGGGGGGCAGCCCCGTGAGGTCGAGCGCCAGCCGCCGGGCGATCGTCCGCCGGTCGGCCTCGGGGGCGGGGGCGAGCCCCTCCTGCTCGAGCCGGGCGAGGACGAAGCGGTCGATCGGGTTGCGGACCCAGGCCTGGTCGCGGACCGCGGGCGGGTCGGGCCGGCGCGGGGGGATGAACGACCAGTGGGGCTCGTATTCCGCCCCGGCGGCGATCCACCGGGCGAGGAGCCGCTTCTGGTCGGCCGTCAGGGTTTTCTTGGTGGCCGGCGGGGGCATCACCTCGTCCGGATCGTCGGAATGGATCCGGTCGAGGAGCGGGCTGGAGTCGGGATCGCCGGGCACGATCGCGCCCGAGGCGATCGCCGCATCGCGCAGGTCGAGCCGCAGGTCGGCCTTCCGGCCCGCGGAGTCGGCCCCGTGGCAGGAGAGGCAGTTCTCCACGAGGATCGGCCGGATGTCGCGGTTGTACGACAGCCGCTCGGCACCGACCGCCAGAGTCGGCACGAGGGCGACCGCCCAGACTGGGAGCCAGAGCCGGCAGCCGAGATCAGCCCGCATGGGTGAGCTCCTGTGTTCGGACCGCGTTCCGGAAGACCTGCCCATTCCCGGCAAGGATTCGTCGGCTGGACGCGGGGCCGTCGGGAACCGGCCGCCGCCCGGTTTTCACCGGTAGCCCAGCCGTTAAATTCTACCACGCGCCGCCAGCGGGGCACGCGGCCGTGCCGGGCGTCAGCCCTCGTCGGTCACGCAGCCCTCGGATGCCGGCCGGACGAAGCGGACGTACTTGGCGAGAATCCCCCGGGTGACCGTCGGGGCGGGCCGCCGCCAGCGGTCCGCCCGGCGGGCGAACTCCTCGGCCGAAACCTCGGCCTCGAGGGTCGCCGTGTCGGCGTCGATGACGACCATGTCGCCGTCCTCGAGCAGGGCGATCGGCCCGCCGTCGACGGCCTCGGGCACGACATGGCCGACGATGAACCCGTGCGAGCCCCCCGAGAACCGGCCGTCGGTGATCAGGGCCACCGACGATCCCAGGCCGGCGCCCATCAGCGCCGAGGTGGGGGTGAGCATCTCGGGCATTCCCGGTCCCCCCTTGGGGCCGACGTAGCGGATCACGACCACGTCGCCGCGGGCGATCTTCCCCTGCTCGAGCGCCGCCAGCATCGCTTCCTCGCCGTCGAACACCCGGGCCGGGCCGCGGAACCGGGCCCCTTCCTTGCCGGTGATCTTGGCGACGGCGCTGCCCGGGGCGAGGTTGCCGTGGAGGATCGAGATGTGGCCCGTCGCCTTGATCGGATTGTCGATCGGCCGCACGATCTGCTGGCCCGGCTTGAGGCCCGGTGAGTCGGCGAGGTTCTCGGCGAGCGTCCGGCCGGTGATGGTCAGGCAGTCGCCGTGGAGCAGGCCGTTGTCGAGCAGGTACTTCATGAAGCCGCTGGTACCGCCGGCGGTGTGGAGGTCTTCCTGCACGAACCGTCCGCTCGGCTTGAGGTCGGCGAGGTACGGAACCCGCCGGGCGATCGCCTGGAAGTCGGCCGGTTCGAGCTTCACGCCCACCGCCCGGGCCATGGCGATCAGATGCAGCACCGCGTTCGTCGAGCCGCCGAGGGTCATCACCGTGACGATCGCGTTCTCGAATGCCCGCCGGGTCATGATCTGCCGCGGGGTGATGTTCTTCTCCAGCAGCAGGCGGATCGCGGCCGCGGCCCGGCGGCATTCGTCGAGCTTGGCGGGATCCTCGGCGGGGATCGAGCCGCTGTCGGGCAGGGCCATGCCGAGGGCCTCGATCGCCGTGGCCATCGTGTTGGCGGTGTACATCCCGCCGCAGGCGCCGGCGCCAGGGCAGGCATGGGCCACGATCCCCGCCCGGCGGGAGTCGTCGATCCGGCCGGCGACATATTCGCCGTAGCACTGGAAGGCCGAGACGATGTCGATCGCCTGCCCCTCGTAGTGGCCGGGCCGGATCGTGCCGCCGTACACCATCAGCGCCGGCCGGTCGAGCCGGGCCATGGCGATCAGGCAGCCGGGCATGTTCTTGTCGCAGCCGGGGATGGCGATCAGGCCGTCGTACCACTGGGCGTTCATCACCGTCTCGATGGAGTCGGCGATCAGGTCGCGGGAGGGGAGCGAAAATCGCATCCCCGGCGTGCCCATCGAGATGCCGTCGCTGACGCCGATGGTGTTGAACCGCATCCCCACCATGCCCGCCGCGCGGACGCCCTCGCGGGCGGCGGCGGCCAGCCGGTCGAGATGCATGTTGCACGGGTTGCCGTCGAACCACATGCTGGCGATGCCGACCTGCGGCTTGGCGAGGTCCTCGGCCGTGAGCCCCGTGGCCATGAGCATCGCCTGCGATCCCCCCTGGGAACGCGGCTGGGTGATTCGGGCGCTGTGGCGGTTGAGCTGGGTCATCGCGGGTCCTGTGGGAAGCGGGCCGACGGTCGATCGACGGGGGGCACGAGCATAGCACAGCGGCATTTCGCCGGCCGCGCCGTGGGGCGGGGACGGGGCGCGGGTCCGTCCGCAGTCCGGCCGCTCACCCGCCCGGCGCGGGTGCGGGGCCGACGCCGGCGGCCTGGAGCACGCGGATCGTCGCCGGCGACTTGTTGAGGACGTAAAAGTGGATGCCCGGCACGCCCGCGGCCACCAGTTCCTCGACCTGGCGGGCGGCGAACTCCACCCCCGCCTCGAACTGGGCCGCCTCGTCGGCCCCGGCGGACTCGAAGGCCCGCGTGAAGGCGTCGGGCAGCCGGGCCTTGCACAGGCTGGCGATGCGCCGGATCTGCGCGTAGTTGGTCACGGGCATCACGCCCGGCACGATCGGCTGCTCGATGCCGAGGTCCCGGCAGCGGTCGCGGAAGCGGAGGAAATCCGCGTTGTCGTAGAACAGCTGCGTGACCACGACGTCGGCCCCGGCGTCGCACTTGCGTTTCAGATTCTCCAGGTCCGCCGCCGGGCTCACCGCCTCCTGATGCGTCTCGGGGTAGCCCGCCACGAGGATGTCGAACTCGGGGAACTCGGCGTGGATCAGGGCCACGAGCTCCGCGGCGTAGCGCAGGCCGCCGGCCGCCGGCTGGAACGTCGTCTCTCCCTTGGGCGGATCACCGCGCAGGGCGACGATCGCGGCGGTGCCGCGGTCGCGGGCCTGGCGGAGGTAGCCGCGGAGTTCATCGACGGTGCTGCCGACGCAGGTGAGGTGGCTGGCGACCGCCACGTCGTGCCGGCTGCGGACCCCGGCGATGACGTCGAGCGTCTTGTCGCGGGTCGAACCGCCGGCACCGTACGTGCAGGTGACGAGCGCCGGTCGGAACGCCATCAGGTCGGCGACCGTGCCCCACATCACCCCCTCGGCCTCGGGCGTCTTCGGGGGAAAGAGCTCGAAGGACAGGGCGAGCCGCCCGGTCGCGTATGTGCTGCTGATCGACACGATCGAATTCCTCGGTTTCCGCCTGCGTCCGTTCCCACGCCGAAGCCACATGATTGTAGTCGTTCCCGAGGCCGGCGTGGGCGGGCCTACGGCGGCACGAGCAAGCAGAGGGCACCGGCGGCGTGACGGCCTCGGACCCGGAGTCGTGCCGTCCGGGGAAACGAGCCGCGGTGCCTCCGGTCGATGACCGGCGGCCCGCCCGACACGTTCGCCGAGGACGACATCCGCGATCTGCTCGACCAATCGATCCCACCGTGATACGCTCGCGCCCGCTGCGGAGCCGTCTCGCCATCTGCCCGAGGGGATGCCCCATGTCGTCTTCACCCATGTTGATCGGTGGCCTGCTGATCGCCGCCCTGGCGGTGCCGGGGATGGCGTCCCGGGCCGCCGAGCCGCTGCAGCAGGAACAGGCCTTTGAAAAGGAGATCGTCTCCAGGGTGCGCATGAAGTACCTGCTCTACCTGCCGCCCGGATACGACGCCGGTGCGAACGACAAGCAATGGCCGTTGCTGATGTTCCTCCACGGCTCCGGGGAGACGGGCACCGACCTCGCGAAACTCAAGCTCTACGGCCTGCCGAAGGTCATTGAACAGAAAAAGTTCGACCACCCGTGCATCGTCGTCTCGCCGCAGACCCCGGTGCGTGGCTGGAGTCCCGACGTGCTCGTCGCCCTGCTGGACGAGGTGGTCGCAGAGCACCGCGTGGACAAGGATCGCGTCTACCTGACCGGCCTGAGCATGGGCGGCTTCGGCACGTGGCATACGGCCGCGGCGCATCCAGACCGCTTCGCCGCCATCGTGCCCATCTGCGGCGGCGGCAATCCGGCGGATGCGGCCAAGCTGAAGGCGGTGGCGGTGTGGGCGTTTCACGGCGCCAAGGACGAGGCCGTGCCGCTCCGGGCGTCGGAACAGATGGTGGATGCCCTGAAGGCCGCCGGTGCCGACGTGAAGTTCACCGTCTATCCGAACACCGGCCACGATGCGTGGACGCCAGCCTACGACGACCCCGAGCTGTACACCTGGTTGCTTGCGCAGAAGCGCCGGCGCTGACGCCGGCGGGCTGGCGGCCCACCCCGTGGATTCATCCCGGGCCGCGGCCGAGGTCCGCGAGCAGCGTCCGGTCGGCGGGGAGCATGGCCATGCCGCGGCGGGCCATCATCCGTTCGAGAATCGTGGCCGCCTGCTCCGGCGTGCTGATCTGCGCCGCGGGGCCGAGGAGCGTGGTGCGGAACGCCGGCACCGTCTCGGGCACGGAGCCACCGACGGCGGCGGCGGGGCCGATCCGGCAGCCGCAGGGCAGTGAGGTGTTGATCGCGGTCTTGACGAAGTCGCCGACGAGCGCCCCGAGAAACTGTCGGCCGGTGTGGAGCGTCGTCCGGCCGCCGTCCGGGAGCGGGTCGTGCAGCCGGACCGGGCCATAGGTCGCCTTGAGATTGCTGGTGATCGTGCCCGCGGCGATGTTGGACCAGCTGCCCACGTGGCTGTGGCCGAGGAAGCCGCCGTGGGCCTTGTTGGAGAACGCTTCCAGCACGCTCGCCTCGACCTCGCCCCCGACGCGACAGTCGCGGCCGACGGCGGTGCCGGCGCGGAGCCAGGCGTGTGGGTTGACGCGGGCGGCCGGTCCGATCCAGATCGGGCCGTCGAGGCAGACGAAGGGGCCGACCTCGGCGGCCGCCTCGACCACGACCGGCCCGCGGCGTACGGCGACGAGGTCATCCACGCGTGCGCCATCGGCCACGAACAGGCCCGGTCGCAGTTCCCGATAGCGGCCGGTGTCGATCCGCATCGCCAGCGATCCCGCCAGGGCCGCTTCATGCGCGGTGACGACGTCGTGGACGGCGGCGAGCAGTTCGATGCCGCCGTCGGCCTCCGGCAACGCGAGCGACGCGATGCCGCCGACCGCGCCCGGCCCGCGGTGCAGGAGATCGTCGAGGAGTTCCCGGTCCGGTCCCCGTCCGTCGGGCGAGAGATGGAGGATCGCGGCGGCCACCTGGCCCGAGGTCAGCGACACGCAGCGGTGTCCGGCCTCGACGAGGCTGCGGAGGGTGCCGAGGTTGTCCCGGCTGGGGACGACGCGGGCATTGACCAGCAGGGCGAGGCTGCCGTGTCGCGAGGCGGCCGGTGAATCGGCCACCGCATCCGGGCCGCCTCCCCAGATGGCGCAGCGACTGCCGGCGAGGGCGGCGAGATGTCGGGCGAGGTGGGGCCGGACGCAGCGGCGGACGGCGCCGAAGTGCTGCAGGGCCTCGAACAGCGACTGCGAACCGATGGTGAGGTCACAGGCGGGCCGGGCCGCGACGAGGACGTCGAGCCGAGAGACGGCCTCATCCTCGAAGACGACGACGTTCATCGGCGGGTCTCGGGACTGGGTTTTGGGGCCGCGGCCGGCGACCGCGCGCGAGGCGTTCGCGGTCGGCGGTGGGCTTCCCCGGCGGGTTCACGAACGCCGGGTAACTGTACCGCGTCTGGCGTCGCGAGGCACGGCGCCGTAGTCTGCGGGGGTTGAAACTGCCTGCCGAAGGCCGGAGTGGCGGAATGGCAGACGCGGCGGACTCAAAATCCGTTGCCCGCAAGGGCGTGTGGGTTCAAGTCCCACCTCCGGCATTGCGAAAACGACGGGAAGTGCCGGGGTTCGCGATCTGGCGGCCCCCGGTGCTCTACCCAAAGAGTGGCAACTGTTCGGCAAACTGTTGGGAAAATCACCACAAAACGCCGCCGCCGACAAGGGCATTTCACGGTGACGGACTGATGCAGTTGTCTCTCGCAGGCCCAGCCGGACGATGCCTACCGGGCCAGCGCCGAGATCAAGTCGTGCTGCAGGCTGGTGGTGCCGATGCTTCCGCGGTGGCGGAACGAGATCCGAGAGCCTGTCATCCCTTCGCACGCTGACGGCCCCGTCAATCCGCCGACAGGATCCCCCTGGCGGCCCTCGTGATTGCCACGACCGCCGGGTGCTTGATCCGTTTTTCCACCGAGATCGCGTAGAAACGTTCGCGAATCGACTTCTCCCGGCCAATCAAGCGCACGCCATACGCGCGTATCACCTCGGCCTCCACCGCGGTGGGCACGGCGAAAAGACCGTCGCCGGAGGCACCAAACGCCTTCAACAGGCCGCTGTCGGCGAATTCGGCGCGGACCGTGGGACGAATACCATTGTCGTCAAACCACTGTTCGAGCGACCGGCGGAGCGCCGTGTTGCCATACGGCAGCAGAAATGGCGCCCCGGACAATGAGCGAGGGAAGCCACGCCGATGTCGTCTGGCGAGCGCCGGCGTGGCACAGAAACTGACCCCGCATTCACCGAGCATGTGATTGAAGAGCTTCAGTCCGGGCCGTGGCTGCGCCGGATAGTCGCTGATGACGAGATCCAATTCGTGCATCGCCAAGTCAGCCAGCAGGCGATCGGGTGGTCCGTCGATGCACGTGATCCGGACCTCCTCGCGGAGCGTCGAGGCCGGCGCGAGCAGGCGATGGACGAGAACCTTGGGCAGCGAGTCCGCCACCCCCACGGCGAAGCGCAACGGCTGGCCGCGCGGGCGGTCGTGCAGCGCATCCTGCAAGTCGCGCCCCAGTGCGAAGATCTCGTCGGCGTAGCGATAAACAAGCTGGCCCGTGTCGGTGAGTTTGATCGACCTGCCGGACCGCTCGAAGAGCCGGGCCTTGAGGGCCCGCTCGAGCTCGCGAATCTGCCCACTCACAGTCGGCTGTGTGAGATGGAGGGCGCGACAGGCCCGCGTGATGCTGCCCTCCCGCGCGGCCATCCAGAAATAGAGGAGGTGGTGGTAGTTGAGCCAGTGCATGGCGTGCTCCTGGGTGCTCACCAATCATAGGATTTATCGATGTGTTTGCCAGAAAGAATCGAGGGTGCCTTTTCATGGCGGGAGTCGAAGAATAGGGACGTCCGGCACAACCACGAACCCTCTGGAGGACGATTTATGGAGTGGCTTCTCAAGGACCAGGGCGCGGCATACCCCGCAACTCTCCCCGCCCACATCGAGCGACGACTGCGGTTCGCCCTAGCCCGGTTCGGCGACCGGGTCGAACGGGTGATCGTGATCCTGCGGGACAACAACGGGCCGAAGGGGGGCGTCGACAAGGAGTGCCGCATCCTGGCCAAGGTGCAAGGGTGCGAGGCGATCATGGCGACCGTCGCCGACTCCGAATGGACGGCGTCTGTCGACCGGGCCACCACCCGCATTGGCCACACCCTGTCCCGCAAGATCACGCGACTTCGGGATCGACGCAACCAGGCATACCGGACGCCGGTGACCGGAACCGCGTCACCGGCCGCCCGATGAGAGTCGCGCCGGCCGACACCCACGGCACGGTCCGATGTCCGTCGCGCGAGGCCCTCGAGCGATCGGGCATCAGGGCGTGCCCACGGAAATACGGCCGACGGTCCTCCGCCCGAACCCTTACCCACAAAGGACGAATCGATGCCTACCCCTTCGCGAAGCCAGCAGAGCATTCTGATCGATGCCGTGTTTCACAGTCGCGAGAAGCACCTCCTCGAGTCGTTTCGCGAGCGGCTCAATCAGTTGGAACGCCGCCAGCAACTTGCGCATGTCTCAGGCATCCGCGACGAAGAGGCCCTGGATCGATTGCTGGGATTGGGGATCACGGCGGAAAGCCTGGCGGCTTTAGGGCTGGTGCCGCTGGTTTGGGTCGCCTGGGCCGACGGCGAAGTGGCCGCCAAGGAAAGGGAACGAATCGTGGCCATGGCTCAGGCGGCCGGTATCGAGCCGCACAACGGCCGTTATCCGCTTTTGGAGCATTGGCTGAAGCGCCGACCCGCCCCCGAAATGTTGGCGGCATGGCGGGACTATATCAAGCAGTTGCATGACATGATGTCTGTCGAGGACTTGGAAACCTTGCGCCGCGAGATACTGGAGCGGGCCGGCGAGGTCGCCCGCGCTAGCGGCGGGGTCCTCGGCTTCGGCGAGAGGGTCTCGCCCGCCGAATAAGCAGTGCTCACGCAACTTGCCCAGGCCGTTGTTGGTTCGCAGCCTTGTTCTGTGCGCGGCAGGGAACGCGAAGACGGTCAGGGCTTCGGGGACATTGTCCTCGAGCCAACTGGCAAGCCCTGGGGCGGTCTTGTGGTAGCGAGCGACAGCGTCTTTGAGTCGCCGCTCGGCTTCGGTCCGATCATCGGCGCTGAAGATGCGTGTGATGTCCTCGGCGACTTCGGCACGCATCGAGACCTTGGGGACATGAGCCATGGCGTTCTGGCTCGTGTGGAACTGGCATCGCTGCCATGGCACACCGGGCATGGTTGCTTGGCGAGCGGCTTTGAGCCCCGCGTGATCGTCGCTGACGACGAGCTTCACGCCGTGCATGCCGCGCGCCTGGAGTTCCTGCAGGAACTCCCGCCAGTGAGTCTCGGCTTCGCTCATCGCGACACTGCAGCCGAGGACGGACCGCTTGCCGTCGGGGGTGATGCCGATGGCGGTGAGTACCGCACAGGGCACAACTGCACCGCCGTGGCGGACCTTTTCGTAGCGAGCGTCGAGGATGAGGTAGGTGACCTCGCTGAGCGGCCGGTTCCGCCACGCGGCCAGCTCCTCGTCGAGCTCGGCGGCCGTCCGGCTGACCTGAGTGGAGGTGACTTGGAAGCCGCAGAGCTCCTTGACGATCTTCGTGACTTT
>JBIKKQ010000193.1:0-6389 GCA_044360305.1 Pirellulales bacterium | reverse complement strand
GGCTGGCCCGGTATCGTGGCGACGACGCCGGCACGGGGCAGACGGCGGCCGCCTGGCTGCGATCGATCGGCCAGCCCGAGAAAGTGATCAGGCTCTTCTGGCAGCCGGTGCTGGAGAGCGCCCTCGGCGAGTCGATCGACCTGGTGAGCGTGCCGGCGGCCCGCAAGGTGGCGCTGGACGGGTTCCTCGCGCACCCCAGGGCCGCCGATCTGTTCGTACCGCTCGAGCCGCTCGGTGAACTGTTCGGCATCCGGCTCGTGGCCTGGCTCGAGGGCCGCGGCGTGCGGGTGTTGACGGGGCGGACAGTGACCGGCATCGACCGTGACCCGACGGGCCGCGTGGCGGCGGTCCGCGCCGGCGATGCGACGTTCCCCTGCACGGCGGCGATCGTCGCCCTCCCCTGGCGGGCCGCCGCCCGCCTGCTGCCCGACGTCGTGCCCGCCGCCGACGAGCGGCTCGTCGGCTCGCCGATCACGGCCGTCCATCTGTGGTTCGACCGCGACGTGATCGACCTGCCGCATGCCGTCCTCGTGGGCCGGGTGTCGCAGTGGGTGTTCCGCGGCGACGCGCCCGGCCATTGCCAGGTGGTGATCAGTGCATCCCGCGATCTGCTTGGCGGCGACCGGGACGCGGTCCTCGACCGGGTCGTGGGCGAGATCAGGGACGTGTTTCCGGCCGCCCGCGACGCCCGACTGCTCGAATCGCGGATCGTCACCGACCCCACGGCCGTGCTCTCCGTGCGGCCGGGCGTGGAAGCGGTCCGGCCGGCGGCCCGGTCCGCGGTGCCGGGACTGTTCCTCGCGGGAGACTGGACCGCCACCGGCTGGCCCTCGACGATGGAGGGAGCGGTGCGCAGCGGCCGGGCCGCGGCGGAGGCGTTGGCCGCGGCCGCGGGCCGGCCGCTCCGGGCGCTCGTTGACGACCTGCCCCGGGGGCTGCTCGTCCGACTGCTCGCCGGCTGAAATTATTTCGTTCCGGCATCTGGCAGACGCGGTGTCCGGCCGCGTCAGCCGCGGGCCGTGCCGTAGCGGTCCGCGAGGAAGGCCACGATCGCCGCTGGGCCCGAGACGAAGGCCCGGCCGTTGGCCACCGGAACGCCGGTGGGCAGGTCGCCCGGCGGCAGGACGAGCACCGGGCAGGACTGGTTCTCGACGCCGACGAGAGCCACCACGTCGGGCCGCGGCCGCGGGGCATCGACCTGCCTGACGTCGAGAGCCTCGGTCAACTGCGGGTAGTAGTAGAGGAGCCCGGCGACGGTCGCGCACTCCGGGCAAAAGAACCCCCCCGGACCCCGCGTGGCATCGGGGAACCCGGCTCGGAGGAGAAACAGGATCGGCTTGGCGGTCGCTTCCATCGGCGGGTTCCTCGGCAGTCTGCCCGTGGGCCGGACAGGGTCTCGATCATCACCCGGTCGTGCACCGGATAGTTGACTGTAGCAGAAACGAAACCATCAGTGTCGTGGGGGTGGCGGCAAGAACCGGTGCATCGCGGTTCGTTCGGCAGATCGGCCGGGGCGATCCGCGGTCGGCACGACCGGCGTTTGCCGGCGGGCGCGTGGCCGACCCGTCCTGCGTCATGACGCGGCCAAGTGGAGCGACCACGTCCTTCACGGCCGCTGCGACGGCACGGGCCTTTTCGTTGCGGTCACCCTACGGAACGCCTATCCTCCGAGAACAGGGCGGTTGCGTTGCCTGCTCGGCGCCAGCCCTCCGCCCAGGAGACCTTCCCATGAGCACCAATCAACGCCGCAGCAACCGCTTCTCCCTGGGCCTCCCCTGCCGCTTCCGGGGGCACCGGCCGAACGACGACTTCCGCTCGGCGATGATCGGTGACATCTCGCGGCAAGGCTGCTCGCTGCTCGCCGCCGAACCGGGCCCGACGATCGGCGCTCGGATCGAGATCTTCTGCTCCATCGCGGGGGCGGACGACTCGGGGCCGATCATCGGCGACGTGGTTCGCCGCGAGCAAACCGGCACCGGCTGCCATCCGGGCATCGAGTTCCAGAGCATCGACACGGCAGTGAAGTGGGACATGATCGATTCCGCATACCGCAGATGGCAGGCCGACCACCCGGCGGGTGCGGCGGAGGCATGAAGCCGGCTCCCCTGCCCGCCGATGAAGCGGCCCGCCAGCGCGTCCTCGACGAACTCGCGATCGTCGACAGCCCCGACGAACCAGCCTTCGACGACCTCGCCCACCTCGCAGCCATCATCTGCGGCACGCCCATCGCCCTCATCTCCCTGGTCGACGGGAATCGCCAGTGGTTCAAGAGCCGGGTCGGCCTCGCGGCCCGAGAAACGCCCCGGGATGTCTCGTTCTGCGGCCACGCGATCGTCTCGGACGATCTGTTCGAGGTGCCGGATGCCGCGGCCGACCCCCGGTTCGCCGACAACCCGCTGGTTCTCGGCGCACCACACGTCAGGTTCTACGCGGCGGTGCCCCTCGCCCCGGACGGCCGTCACAACGTGGGAACGCTGTGCGTGGTCGACCACGTGCCGCGGCGGCTGACCCCGGAGCAGCGGGAGGCATTGTCGGCCCTCGGCAGGCAGGCGGTTCGGCTGATGGACATGCGCAACGCCACCCGGCGGGAGGTGGGGCTGCGCCGCGATCTGTTCGCCCAGAGCGACCTGAGTCGCTCGATGATCGAGCACGCCGGCGAGGCCATCATCTCGGCCGACCTGGCGGGAATCATTCGCACTTTCAATCCGGCCGCGGAGAGGCTGCTGGGCCACGCCGCCGCCGACATGATCGACCGCACAACGCCAGAGATCTTCCACGACCCCGTCGAAGTGGCCGCCCGGGCGCTGGAACTCTCGGCGCGGTACGGTGAACCTGTCGCCGGATTCCAGACTTTCGTAAAGCCGCTCCATGACCAGGATGCCTATTCCGCGGAGTGGACCTACATCCGCAAGGATGGGACACGGATTCCCGTGCTGCTGACGCTCTCGATGCTCAAGGACGACGCCGGCAGGGCGGTCGGCTATCTCGGCATGGCCCGGGATCTCACCGACCGTCACCGTCAGGCGGAGCAGGAACGCACCGTCGCCCGGATCATGGAGATCGTGCGCACGAGTCAGGCCGATTTCATCGCCGGCGCACAGCCCTGTGCACTGTTCGAACGGCTGCTCGCCAGAATCCTGGCGTTCACCGCGAGCGAGTACGGGTTCATCGGGGAGGTGTTGCAGGACGAGTGCGGGCAACGGTACCTCAAGACCCACGCCCTGACCAACATCGCCTGGAACGACGAGACGCGGGACCCGTACGAATCGAGTCGCGCCTCCGGGTTCACGTTGCGCAATCTGCAGACGCTGTTCGGGGCGGCGATGACCAGCGGCGAGCCGGTGATCGCGAACGACCCGGCCCATGACCCGCGCCGCGGCGGGCTCCCCAAGGGCCATCCGGCGATGCACGGCTTCCTCGGCATTCCGCTGTTCTACGGCTCGGAGATGGTCGGGCTCCTCGGTGTGGCCAACCGGCGCGATGGTTACGACACGGACCTGATCGGCTCGATGGCTCCGCTCACGTCCTCCTGCAGCTCGCTGATCAAGGCTCTGCGCCTGGAGGCCGAGCGGGCCGCGGCCAATCGCACCGTTGCGGAACAGGAACACCGCCTGCGGCTGATCCTCGAGACCGCCGCGGACTGCTTCATCGAGATCGGACCCGACTGTCGCATTTTGGAGTGGAACCGTCACGCGGAAGTCGATCTGCGCATCTCGCGGGAGGCGGTGATCGGCAGGCCCGTCGACGAGGTCGTCCGGCTTCGGGACGCCAGCGGGGCCGCGGTCGGACTGCTCGACGTCGCGCCGGCGGGCGGCGGGCAGCCCGAGCGGTCCCGGGAGGTGAACGTCACCCGGGTGGACGGCACGACGTTTCCGGCCGACCTCGTCGTCTGGCCCGTGCCCACGGCCGCCGGCGTCGGCCACTGCGCGTTCCTGCGGGACATCGGCGAGCGCCGGCAGCTGGAGGAGCAGCAGCGGCTGCGGTTCCAGTCGGAAACCCTCCTCAAGGAGGTGCATCACCGCGTCAAGAACAACATGCAGGTGATCTCCAGCCTGTTGAGCATCCAATCGTCAAAACTGGAGGGAGAGGGGCAACGGGGCGTGTTCCTCGAGTGCCGCGAACGAATCCGGGCGATGTCGCTGATTCACGACCGGCTCTACTCGACGGGCTCGTGCGAGCAGATAGATTTTTCGGACTACCTGCGGGAAATGCTCGCCTTGATCGTCTCCTCGAACCGGCCCGCTGGCACGGAGGTGTCGGTCGCGCTGGCGG
The DNA here is from genome assembly GCA_044360305.1 of Pirellulales bacterium. GTDB lineage: Bacteria > Planctomycetota > Planctomycetia > Pirellulales > UBA1268 > QWPN01. The sequence continues at coordinate 2,117 of JBIKKQ010000193.1, read as the reverse complement.
CTGTGCCCCTGCAGATGTCCGTCGATCGGGCCGTGCCGCTGTCGCTGATCGCGTCGGAATTGGTGCTCAACTCGCTGAAGCACGGCTTCCACGGCCGGTCGTCCGGAACGCTCACCGTGCGGCTGGAACGGCAGGGTGCGGACTGTCTGCTGTTCGTCGGCGACGACGGCCCCGGTATCGGCAACACGGCCGGGACGCGCGGCGGCGTCGGCATGCAACTCGTGGAAACGCTGACCCGGCAGATCCGCGGCCGGCACGAGGTTCGTGCCGAGCCGCCCGAAGCGGGCGTCGTGGTTCGTTGGAGGGAGCCATGACGCCGCGGGTGCTGATCGTCGAAGACGAGGCCATCACGGCCCTCGACATCGCGACCGAACTTCGCGGCTTGGGGTACGAAGTCTGTGGCATCGTCGACACCTCGGCCGAGGCGCTGACCGTCGCCGCCCGCGAGCGGCCGGGGCTGGTGCTGATGGACGTGCGGCTGGCCGACGGAGGCGATGGCATCGAGGCGGCCCGGCACATCCGCCAGCAGCAGGACACCGCCGTCGTCTTTCTGACCGCCCATTCCGACGAGTCCACGCTGGCCCGCGCGCTGGACGTGTCGCCCGACGGCTATCTCATCAAGCCGTTTCGGGCACGGGATTTGAAGGTGGCGATCGACGTGGCGTTCGCCAAGCAGGCGCGTGCCGCGTCGATGCGGGAGATGGCCCTGGTCGATGCCCTTACGGGCCTGGCGAATCGGCGCCGCATGGACGAGGTGTTGGAGACGGAATCGGCCCGCTGCCGTCGGGAAGGGCGCCCGGTCTGCCTGCTGGCGGTCGATGTCGACTGTTTCAAGGCATACAATGACGCCCATGGCCATCCGGCCGGCGACCGCTGCCTGCGGGTGGTCGCCGCCGCGCTGCGCGGCTGTGTGCGGCCGGGCGACACCGTCTGCCGGTGGGGCGGCGAGGAGTTTCTAGCCGTGCTCCCCGACGCCGACCGCCATGCCGGCGGGCGGATCGCGGCGGCGATGGTGGAGGCCATACGCGACCTGCAGGTGCCGCACCGCGCCTCGCGAGTTGCGCCGATCGTGACCGTCTCCGTCGGCTTGGCCGACCGGACGCCAGCGATGGAGGACTCGATCGCGGCCCTCGTGGCACGCGTTGATGCCGCCCTGTACGCCGCCAAGCGGTCTGGCCGGAACCGCTTCTCGGCCGCAGGCGAACCGCTCGCCGACGTTCGGGCGACCATGATCGAGGAACGAATCGCGACCCTGCACTGCCTGATGCGCCGGGTGCTCGCCTCCGTCGACAGCCTCACCTGCCTTCTCCACGACCGGGACACTGACGTGCTGCGCCGGCTCGCCGCCGGGGAAGGAACCGCGGGACCGGCGCGGCGACTGCGGCTCGCCGACAGCCCGACCCTGCGACGCCTCGTGGACGAACGCCGCAGCCACGTGATCACCGACCTGGACGTGGAGCCCGCAGGCCGCGAGGAGCCCTTCGCCGGACTGCGGGCCGCCGGCTATCGATCCGCCCACGTGGTGCCGCTGTTCGACCGAGAGCCCCTGACGGGGTTCCTCGTGCTGGCGTCCCGCGACCGGGAAGCCTTCGGCCCCGAGGCGGGCGGGCAACTGGCGGCGTACGTCAACCTGGCCGCGTTGCTCCTGTGCCGTGAATCCGTCGGGGAGCAGGCGTCTGCGGATGCCAACGCGGCGGCATCGATGCCCGCCGGCCTGCCCGGCGTCGAGCATGCGCTCCACCTGCATCGCGTGGCGCATTTTTCCCGGCTCATCGCCCGCCAGCTCGCCTCCGCCCGCGGCCTCCCGGACGAGTTTGTATCCCAGGTATTCCTGTTCGCCCCCCTGCACGACGTGGGCAAAGCGGGGATCTCCGCGACCATTCTCCTCAAGCCCGGCCGGCTCTCGCCCGAGGAGCGGGACGTGATGGCGAGCCACGTACCCATCGGCACGGGAATCGTCGAGAGCCTGATCGTGCGTTTGGGCCTGGAGGACGTCGCTGGCATCGACGTCCTGCGGAACATCGTCGCCGGCCATCACGAGAGACTCGATGGCAGCGGCTATCCCCATGGCCTCACCGGGGAAGCGATACCCCTCGAGTCGCGGATCGTGGCCGTGG
>JBIKKQ010000192.1:0-6450 GCA_044360305.1 Pirellulales bacterium | reverse complement strand
GCCGGTGGAACTGCTCGTGTCCGGGCCCGGGTCGCGGGACACCGGCCGCTGGGAACGGCTGCAGCTCGACAGGGTGCCCGCGGAACTCGCTCGCAGACTGCCCGCGCTGCGGCTCGAGCACGGGGCCAGCGGCGATCTTGCGGCGGCGACGATCACCCATCTCGTCCTCGACCTCCAGCCCCAGCCCGGCAGACACGAGATCGACGTCGAGCCGGCCGAGATCGACGGCATGGTGCCCATCGGGGCCGCACGGGTGGGAAACGGCGAGGCCGGCCGTGACCCGGGGGTCGTGCAGGCGTCGGCCGAGGTGCCCGTCACCGGCGGTTCCGAACCGCCGGCTGGCCTCTCCAGCGGCGTGGTCGAGGTGGCGGGCAGGCCTTTCTTTCCCAGGGTCATCGAGTACCGCGGCGAGCCGCTGGCGACGCTGGCGACGCTCGGCTTCAACGGGGTCCGGCTTGGCGAGCCGGCCCCGCGCGAACTGCTCGCCGAGGCCCGGCAGGTGGGCCTGTGGGTGATCTGCCCGCCCCCGCCGCTGCCCGACGTGGACGTGCGCGACCCGACACCGGCGCCGATCCTGCGCAGCTGGGACCGAGTGCTGATGTGGGACCTCGGCAGCGGCCTGACGGAGGCCGACGTCGAGCCGCTCGCAGAACGGTCGCGGCGGGTCAAGGAGTGCGACCTCCTGCGACCGAACCGGCCGGTGATCGCCTCCGCCGACTCTGCGGTGCGGGGCGTGTCGCGGCACGTGGACATGCTCGTGGCCCGGCGCGGGGTGCTGGGCACCAGCCTGGAACTCACCGATTACCTGACCTGGCTGCGCGACCGCCCCCGGCTCGCCCGCCCCGGCACGCCCCTGATCGCCACGCTCGCCACCGAGATCGATCCCCGGGCGGCCCGGCAGGCGGCGCTGCTCGCAGGCGTGGGGAGCACCGGGCTGGCGGTCGATCCCGAGAGCCTGTGCCTGGCGTCGCTGACAGCGGTGGCTGCCGGCGTCAGGGGGATCTTTTATTCGTCGTCGCGCAGGATCGACGGCGACGACCCCGAGTGCCAGCTCCGGGCGGCGGCGGTCCGCGAGACGAACCTGCGGCTGGCGGCGCTGGAACCGTGGGCGGCGGCGGGGCGGTTTTCCGCGGCGGCCCAGGCGAGCAGCCCCGACGTGCAGGCGTTCGTGATCGAGGCGGCGCGGGCCCGGATGGTCGTCGCCTGGCGAACCGCGCCGGGAGCCCAGATCTGCGCCCGGCGCTACGACGGCGCGGTGCCGCGGGGCAACGCGGCGCTGACCGTGCTCGTGCCGGGCGTGCCCGAGGCGCACCAGGCGTGGGAGGTCGCGCCGGGGGGCCTGCGGCCGCTCGCCCAACGCCGCGACACGGGGGGCATGCGGGTCACGCTCGACGACTTCGGTTCGCATGCCCTGATCCTCATCAGCGGCGAGCCGGCCGCGACGGCCCACGTGCAGGCCCGGCTGCGCGAGACGCTGCCCGATCAGGTGGCATCGGCCCGCACGGCCGCCGCGGTCGCGCTCGCCACCGACGCCCGGCTCCTCGAGCGGCTGCCGCCGCGGGCCCTCGGCAACCTGCCAGTGGCCGAGATGCTCGGCGCGGCGCGGCGGATGGCCGTCGAGGCCGAGGCGGTCGTGGCGGCCGACTCCGCGGCGGCAACCGCGATGTACCGGCGGGCCGCCGCCATCGCCGGCCAGTTCGAGCGGCTCGCCTGGGAGCGTGGGGTGCTCGGCACCGGTTCGATCGTCCGGCTGACGGCCAGCCCGTTGGCCGTGTCGGATGCGACACTCGCCGAACAGTGGCGGTTCACGGAGGCGGTCGCGACGGCGGTGCCGGCAGCCGAACTGCTCGCTGGCGGCGGCATGGAACACGTGGAGGAACTGGCCGCCTCCGGCTGGCGGCACTTCGTCCAGCCACGTCCGGACATCCGCAGCGGCGTCGAGATCGCCCGCGACGGGGCGTTCGCCGGCGTCGGCTGCCTGCGGCTGGCGGCGCGGCCGGCCGACACGTCGGCCGTGCCGGTCGTCGTCGAAACGCCGCCACTGTGGGTCACCACCCCGCCACTCGAGCCGCCAGCCGGCAAGCTGGTGCAGATCTCGGCCCGCGTCTGGGTGTCCCAAAAGATCCGGGGCAGCGTGGACGGGCTGCTCGTGTTCGACTCGCTGGGCGGTCCCGCGCTCGCCGAACGCGTGACCGTGACACGCGACTGGTCGCACCTGACGATGTACCGGATCGTGCCGCCGGAAGCCGAGGGTCCGCTCGTCGTCACCTTCGCGCTCACCGGCGTCGGCGAGGCCCTGATCGACGACGTCTCCGTGCGCGTCCTCGAACCGGCCGCCGCGGGCACGCCGGCGCAGCCCGTGGCCTTGCCGCCGAACGGCGGCTTTCCCACGCCGGGCGACATCCTCGCCGGCAGTCGGCCTGCCGGCACGCCCGCCGCCGGCAGCGGTCCGCCCGCGACGCCGGCAGTGGCGTGGCCGGGCCTGAACCTCGGCTGGCCGACGCTGCCCGGCTTCCGCCAGCCGACCACGCCCCCGGTCGAGCCCGACGGCGGCTCGGTCGATCCGTTCCGGCGGGCGCGGGGCGACGCCCCCGCGGCGGAGTGATACGCCGGCCGCGCGGCCCGCGAGCCCCGCCCACCGGCGCCGCTCAGCGGTCCGCGAACGGCGGCCCGAGCGCCGCCCGAGCGCGGGCATCGAGTTCTCGCAGGCGGCGCGTGCATTCGGCCAGCAGCGCGGCGTCGTCGAGCGCCGCCACCTGGGCGGGCGTGATCACACGGCCGAACTCCAGCCGGACCCGGCCCGGTCGTGGACACCGCGCCGTCCGCGGCCAGCACTCGTAGGCGCCGACGATCGCCACCGGGACGATCGGCACGCCGGATCGCCTCGCGATGATCGCGAAGCCGCTCTTGATCTCGCCGAGCCGTCCGTCGCCGGTCCGCGTCCCCTCGGGGAAAATGATCACGGCCGCCCCCGCCTCGAGCCGCCGGATCACCGCCTTCATGCCGGCCACGGGAGAGGCCTCGCGGTCGATCGGCACGGCGTCGAGCGCCGTGATCACGGCGCCGAAGGGCTTGAACCGGTAGAGCGTGCTGCGGGCGAGGCTCGACAGCCTGCGGTCGGTCGCCAGGCCGAGCAGCAGCGGGTCGAGATGGCTCTGGTGGCTGGAGAGCACGAGCAGGCCGCCCGCGGCCGGCAGCGGCTCGGCGAAGCGGACGCGAAATCCGAACAGCGACACGGCGAGCGTGCGGCAGAGCACCCAGAGCACGGCGTACAGGCCGCGGCCGAAGGGGGTGTGGCCGCCGCCCGTCGCGGCCCGGCCGGCGGCAGTCTGCCCGTCCGCACCTCCGCTCATGACCCGGCACCAGCGCGGCGGGCCTCGACCAGGGCCACGAGCCGCTCGACCACCTCGTCCCGCGTCAGGCCGTCGGTCTCGAGGAGCACGGCGTCGTCCGCCGCCCGCATCGGCCCCACCGACCGCGACCGGTCCCCCTCGTCGCGGTCCGCCTGCGAACGAAGCACCTCGGCGAACGTCATCCCGGTGCCGCGGGCGGTCTCCTCGGCGTGCCGGCGGCGGGCCCGCTCCTCCGCCGACGCGGTCACGAACACCTTGACCTCGGCATGCGGAAACACGACCGAGCCCTGGTCGCGTCCCTCGGTGACGACGTCGATCCCCTCCGCCATCCGACGCTGGATCCGCTTCATCGCCTCGCGAACCGGGGCCGCGTCGGCCACCGGCCGCGTGGCGCGGGTGATCCGCTCGGTGCGGATCTCGGCCGACACGTCGCGGCCATCCACCAGCACCCGCCCGTCGCGAAACGCGATCGTGACCGACTCGGCGAGGGCCGCGACCCGGACCGCGTCCTCCAGCGGGATGCCGCGGTCGAGCCCTTCCAGCGCGATCGCCCGGTACATCGCCCCGGTGTCCATGTAGCACCAGCCGAGCCGGGCGGCGAGGGCCCGGGCCGCCGAACTCTTTCCCGCGCCGGCGGGGCCGTCGAGCGTGACGATCATCGACGCAACTCCAGGTCGAGGTGCAGCCACTGGTAGGGAACGAGATCGACCACCGTGGTCCGGCCTTCGATCTTCACCGGAGTCTCCGCGCTGTGGCCGTCGGGCCCGCAGGCCTCGGCCCGGATCGGCTCGGCTCCCCAGGCGACGCGAACTTCCCCGGCCCGGCCGGCCGATTCGAGCAGCCCCACCCGGGCCCGAATCGAGCCACCGACGCCGGGTTCGACCGCGGCCACCGTGAGCCGGACGTTGTCGGGCAGGTCGGCCGGCGGCCGCCACGCACGGCCGGCGAGGAAGTCGAGCGCCAGGTCCCAGGGCCGCTCCAGGTCGAGCCCGACGGCGATCCGGCGTGTCGCCACCGTACCCCCGGCACAGAGCAGGATCGAATCGAGGACGTGCCCCTCCGTGATCAGGTGCCACGGCAGGCCGCCGCTGAGGACCGTCAGCGAGTCGTCCGGTCCGCGGGCCGCTTCCCGCTGGATCGTCACGAAGTGCGGCGCGCTGAACCAGCCGCGGGTCGTCTCGACCGCCTGCGTGTGCAGGCTGCGGCTGATCCGCACGTCGTCGTTCTCGTTCCAGGCGAACCGGCAGGCGACGTGGTGGTCGAGCGGCGGGCCGGCCAGCGGCGCCGGCAGCCGGACCTCGACGTCGAACAGGGCCAGCGGCAGACCCGGCGCGAGCGACACCCGCTGGACGAACGTCGCCGCCTCGTCGCCCGCGGCCGCGAGCAGCCGGCCGCGGCTCTCGATGCACTCGCCGGCCGCGGCCGTCGTCAGCCGCTCGACGGTGTCGGCCCGCATCCGGGTGAACTCGGCGATCTCCTCGGGCGGACTCCAAGGCCGCGACGGCTCCGGACTGCGGACGGTCGAGCGCACGGCGAGCTGCTGCGACACCCGATTGCCGCGGTCGGTCGGCCGGCGCAGCGAGAGCATGCCACCGGACTCGCGCTGGACCCGCAGTTCCACGAGACCGTTGTCGAGCAGCAGTTCGTCGCGGCTGCCGCGGCTGCCGCGGCCGGTCAGCCGACGCCACAGACCGGCCGGCCGCCCGGCGGGTGGAGCCGAGGGTGCCGGTGGCGGCGCCACGGTCGGGCAGGGGAATGCGGCGCCGGCGGCGAGGATGCCTGCGGCCTCACGAGCCGCCGCCTCGACCGCCGCACCGACCGGATCGTCGGCCGGGTCCGGCCGGCCGGGGGGGAAGTCGTCCGCCGTGAACGACAGCGTCGTGCCCCCCTGCTCCTGGCGCCGGAAAAAATCCTCCGGGGCGACGAACGTTCCCAGGGCCTTGCTCCGCGCGCCGGCGAGCCGCAGGGCCGCCAGCCACGGGCTCGCGGTGCCGGCATGGTGGGCCAGCGCGAGCACGGCCGTGTGATCGTGGTCGAGAACGTCGCTGATCCGCTCGGGAAGGCCGAGGATCGCCGCCGCCGTACGAACGTCGATGGGCCGGCGTGCGACGGCGTCGATCCGTCCGCCCCCCGCGCCTTCCCAGCGGATCAGCCCGGCGTGCGGCTCGGGGACCCGGCTGCCGTCGAAGCTCGACCAGATGGCGCCCACGTAGCCGAGCCCGTCGAGCAACTGCGGCAGGAACGGACTGGCGCAGCCGGCGCCGGCGGCATACACTCGGGGGACGACGTCGAGGTGCTCCCGCCAGGCGGCGTGGCCGGCGCGGAGCGAATCGAGCACGCCCTCGGCGGCGACCGCGGCCAGCGGCGGCAGTTCCATGTCGCGGCCACCGCAGGGGGTGACCCGCCCCACCGCCAGCGCGTCCCGGAGCGCGGCCCGCGATTCGGGATGCTTCGCCAGCGCGGCGACGGTCGTGCCGCTGGCGACGACACCGAGCGGGACCGGAGCCTCGAGTTCCGCCCGCAGCGGTCGGCCGAGCGTCGAGTCGGCGAGGAGCACGAGGTCGAGGATCCAGAACTCGACCGGGTAGTAGCGGGCCCGGGCCGTTTCCAGGTGCACGTAGCACTCGCGGATCCCCTCCCGAGCCTCGGCGGCGCGGCCGGCGACGGCGGCCCGGGCCGCCGCGACGACGGCCGCGCCGAACCCGGAGGCTTCGAGGTTCGCCGCCGACCGCATTCGCCGGGCGAGAAGTTCGGAGAGCAGCGTCGCCAGGCCGAGGGCGACGAACTCCGCCTCCAGGTCGGCGTCGCTCGCCCCGTCCGGCACGCCGGCGGCCGCCAACGCGGCGCTGACGATCGCCTCCCGTCCGCGGATGCCGCGCACCCGGGGGCCGGCGGCGATCGCCCCGTCGGCCTGGACCGCGAACCGGTCGTCGAAGGCGGCCGGGACGATCTCCAGCGTCGTCGGCGCCGAGGGAGCGGGCAGGTCCACGCTCGCCCACGAGGCCGTCGTGCCGGCCGCGGCGAGCAGTCGGGGATCGAAGGCGGCCGTCCAGGCGGCGAGCAGATCATCGGCCTCGGCCTCCTCGAGGGGCGAGGG
>JBIKKQ010000042.1:0-21910 GCA_044360305.1 Pirellulales bacterium | reverse complement strand
CACCTTCTTCTACGACCGCTGGCAGATCGACGCCCGGCAGGCATGGCAGTGGGCGTTTCCCGCCGCAGTCGCCGCCGTGCTCGTCGGCCTCGTGGCCGTGAGCGGCCGCATCGGCCGCGGCCCGGCGGCCGCGGCCATGCTCTACTGCGGCCTGCTCTTTCCGGCGCTGGGCTTTTTCGACGTTTATCCGTTCAAGTTTTCATACGTTGCCGATCACTTCCAATACCATGCGGCGACGGCCGGCCTCGCCGCGCTGGCCGGGCTGGCGGGCTGGGTGATGCAGCGATCTTCATGGTCGCCAGGAGTGCTGCACGCGACGGCCATCGCTGTCTGTGGCATCCTGGCCGCGGTCACGCTCCGTCAGACCGGCATCTATCACGATCTCGAAACGCTGTGTCGCGACACGCTCGCAAAGACGCCGTCGTCGTGGGCGGCCCGCAACATCCTCGGTCCTTACTTCACGGAAGCCGGCCGGTATGCCGATGCCGAAGCAGTGTTTTCCAGCCCCGCGGCGCGGTCGCACCTCCCTCCCTGGCCGCACGATCTGGCGATGTTTCGCTACAACCACGCGCAGGCGCTCGAGGGGCTCGGTCGCGGGGACGAGGCCGAAGCGGCCTATCGGGAAGCGATCGCCCTCGATGCGGCCTACCTGAAACCGCGCAACAACCTCGCCAAACTCCTCGCCGACACCGGCCGCCGCGGTGAGGCGGTCGTGGAATACCAGGCGCTCCTCGCGCTCCCGCTTTCAGCCCCAGACCGGGCCCGCTATGCCTTCAATCTCGGCACGGTGCTGGCCGACGACCGCGAGTGGCGGGCCGCGGAAGAGCAGTTTCTGGAGGCCACACGGCTGAGCCCCGATTCGGGCGACTATGCGGAATGGCTGGGGATCGTCACGCTGCGGCAGGGCAGGGTGGCGGAGGCCGTGGGCCTCTTCGAGCGAGCCGTCAACCTGGCCCGCGATCCCGCGGCCCTCGCCCGGGCGGAGGCCAACCTCACAGCCGCCCGAAACCTCCTGCGGCAGGGATCGTGACATGCCGCGACCGAGGATTGTTGAAGGCGGGCCGGCGTGGTGGCAGCTTGCCGCGGTCGCGGCGGTGCTCCTGGCGATCGCCTACGCCAACGGCCTCGACGGGGCGTTCGTGTTCGACGACGAGCCGTCGGTGGTCAGTAATCTCTCGATCCGCCGGCTGTGGCCGCTCGGCCCCGTGCTGTTCACATCCGGCGACACCGGCCGCACGCACGATGGCCGGCCGCTCGTCAATCTCTCGTTCGCCGTCAGCTATGCCCTGCATGGAACCTGGCGGCCCGGGCTTCGGCTTGGCAACCTGGCCATCCACCTGGCGAACGTCTGCCTCGTGTACGTGGTGACCCGCCGGCTCCTCGGCCGCGGAGCCGGCCCGCGCTGGCTGGAAAGCGATCTCTCGCAGCAGCGCTGGCTCGCGGCGGCCGTCGCCCTCCTGTGGGCCGTGCATCCCCTGCACACGCATGTCGTCACCTACATCGTGCAGCGGGCCGAGTCGCTCGGCGCATGCTTCATCCTCGGCTCGTTCCTGGCCGCGACGGTGGCGCTCGACGCCGGCAGCCTGACGGCCGTGGCCGTGGCGGTCATCCTCGGCATCGCAGGAGGGTTTACGAAAGAGACGACGGTGTCGATCCTGCCGCTGGTGGCCGCCTACGACTGGGCATACCGGCCGACTTTCGCGATCGCCGGCGATCCTCGGACCGGAAGAGTCGTCCGGGGCCTCTTGTACTCCGGCCTGCTCTTGAACCCGCTGGCGATCTTGTCGGCCGCCGCCCTGACCGGGGGCCGCGGACACTCGGCCGGTTTTGGCACCGCACCGATCATCGACTACCTGCTCACGCAGTGCATGGCCGTCTGGCTCTACATCGGTCGCGTGTGCTGGCCGGCGACGCTCGTGCTCGAACATGGCGATCGCCTCGCAACCTTCGCGGAAGCCTGGCCGTCGATGCTCGCCATGCTCGTGCTCCTGAGCCTGATCGCGGTCGGCTATTGGCGCCGCCCAGCGGCCTTCTTCCCGGCCGTCGCCGCCGTGCTCCTGCTCGCTCCTTCGTCGAGCGTCATGCCGATCGCCACGCAGACTGTGGCCGAACACCGGGCCTGCCTGGCCTCGGCCGCAATCGTGGGCTACGCGGTCGTGGGAGCGGCCACGTTCCTCCGGCAACTCGGCAACCGCCGGACAGGCGAGCGATGGCTGCGGTATCCCCTGACAATGGCATGCGTGGTGGCGGTGATCGCCGCCGGCTGGATCGGCCGCACCATGCTCCGCAACCGCGACTTTCGCACGGCCGAAACGCTCTGGAGGCAAAACGTGCGCGACTGCCCGGGCAACCCGCGCGGGCTTCGCAATCTGGCCGAGCTCTTCACGCTCCAGCAGCGGTATGACGGCGCGGAACGGGTCTATCGCGAGGCGCTGGCGATTCCGCAGCTGCAGACCTACGCGGCCTGCGGGCTGGGCGATGCCCTGCGGCGGCAGGGGCGGTTTGAGGAGGCCCGAGAGGCCTACCAGTTTTGCATCTCATCGGATGCCGATGCGTCGGCGGCCCAGTTTCGGGCGTTGGCCGGCCTGGCTGCGGCGGAGGTCGGTCTCGGGTTTCCGGATCGTGCCATCGCGCTCATTAACGAAATGTCGTCGCCTGTCTGGCACGGCGTCCGCATGGCAGCCGCGGACCGCTGGCAGGCCATGGGGCGAGGCATGGTGTTCAAGGCCGCGGCCCATCGTCGCCTCGGCGACGCGGCGACCGCGGATGAAGAACTCAGGCGGGCCGTCGCGTTCGCCGTGGAGAAGCCTTCCGCGGCGGAGACGATCGCCAGGGCATGCGATGACATCCGGGACTTCGCCACCGCAGCCATTCTCTGGGAGCCGATCGCGGCCCGCGATCCGTCGGTGCTTGCGAATCTCGCCGTCAGCCGGATCGAGGCCGGGCAGATCGACGGGGCGATCGAGGCCTTCGAGCAGGCGGTCGCCGCCTACCCCGACGAACCGGGGATGCGGGCCAACCTCGAACGGGCGCGGGAGATCGCGCGCCGCCAGGCAGACAAGACTCCTGCCTCGGATTCGCGATGATGCCCAGCTCCGCTCACGTCCGCTCACCGCTCCCCGTCTGGCAATGGCTCGTTCCCGCCCTTGCGGCCATCGTCATCTGCCTGCCGGCGTGGAACGGCGAACTGATCTGGGACGACCACGGACTCTACCTCACCGACAATCCGCTGATGCGGGCCGCGGACGGCCCCTGGCGGTTCTGGTTCACGACCGAGTGCGTTGACTACTACCCGCTCACCTACACGCTCTTCTGGGTGCAGTGGCAACTTGTCGGCGCCGCCCCGTGGCTGTACCACGCGACGAACTTCCTGCTCCATGGCATCGCCACGGCGCTCCTGGTCTGCCTCTTGCATCGCCTCTCCGTGCCAATGCCCTGGCTCGTGGGCCTGCTCTTCGCCGTGCATCCGCTCCAAGTGGAGACGGTGTCCTGGATCTCCCAGCAAAAAGCCCTCCTGGCCACGGCCTGCGGCTACGCCGCCCTGATCGCGTTCGACCGCGACCGCGCCTCTGGCCGCTGGCCGGCGCGTCTGGCCGCGGCGGTGCTCTACGCTCTGTCCCTGGCCGCGAAGCCGATCTTTATCACGCTGCCGCCGATCCTGCTCGCCTGGACGGCGCTCTCGGGACCAAGTGATCCACGTTCAAGCAAGGCCTGGGCCCGCGCTGCAGCCGTGACGGCTCCGTTCTTCGTGATCGCCCTCATCTTCGGCGTGGTGGGGATCCCGTTTCAGCTCAAGGGTTTCGAGCCCGACGCCCGCGGCCAGGACATGCTTTCCCGGTTCGCGAGCCTCGGCTGGACGGCCTGGTTCTACGTCTGGAAAACCTGCTGGCCCTTCGACCAGTGCTTCATCTACCCGCGCTGGCGAATCGACGGGCAGAACCTGCTGCACTGGCTGCCGAACGCAGGCATCGTGGCCGTCGCTCTGCTGCTGGCCGGGCTACGCGGTCGGCTCGGCGATCGGCCGCTCATCGCGTGGACGGTCTATCTGCTGACGATGCTGCCGGCACTTGGCATCGTGGACGTCGGCTTCTGGCAGTTCTCGTATGTGGCCGATCATTACGTCTACCAATCGCTCCCGGCGCTGCTCGTGCTGGCGGTTGATCTCGTTTGGTTGTGCGTGCCAGTGAACAGGCCGGCGGGCGTCGGTTCGGGCGCGGCCCATCGCGCTTGCCTTTGGCTCGCGGTGGCTGTCGCCTGCCTGCTCGCCGTCATCTCGTGGCAGCGGGCGCGTATCTACCAGACGGAAGCCGGCCTCTGGCTCGACACGCTCGCCAAGAACCCCGCGGCCGAGATCGCCTGGTATCAGTTGGCCGTTGCCGATGCGGCGTCCGGCCGGCTCGCGGAAGCCGAGGAGCGGTATGCGCGGGCGGCCGCGCTCAGTCCGCGGGTGGCCCGCACCTGGGTGCGGCTCGGTGAAACCCGCCGTAGCCTGCGGAAATGGGCGGCCGCACGGGAGGCCTATGCGCAGGCGGTCGCGCTCGACAACCGACCGTCTCGCGATCGACTGACGGCGGCGGTCGGCGGGGCCATCGCCGCGCTCGCCACCGGCGACCCGACGGCAACACTCGACCTGCTCGAGGGCGACGTCGCCCCGCATCTCGACACGGTCTCACTCACCGCCGAAGACCGGACAAGCCTCACGGCTCGGGCTGCGGCGTACCGGCGCGCGGCGCTGCTGGCCAGCGGCGACACTGAAGCCGCGGCTGCGGCAGAGGCGGCGCTGGCTCGGTATCTCGACCGCAACGCCAACGCCCGCGAGCCGGCTGCCCGCGCGAGCGACGAAGCCCGGCAGCCTGCCACCGCGGCCACGATCTGGGCGTCGCTTGCAGCCGACGATCCGGCATTCTTGGCGAACCTCGCCGCCAGCCTGATGGCCGCCGGACAGACCGACGCGGCCGTCAACGCGTTTCTGGAGGCGGCCCGCCGATTCCCCGACGATCCCGGGATGGCGGCCAACGCCGCCCGCGCTCTCGCAATCGCCGGCCGCCCTGCAGAAGCGCTGCCGCTCTTTGAGCGGGCGATCGAACGCGGCCGCGAGCGCGGGATCGATCCCGCAACGCTCACCCGCTGGACCGAGGAACGCGTGCGTGCCGGGGCCGCAGCCGGAAAATCCGCGCCATGACGACCGCCGTCACGGCGATCCAGGCTCCGAGCGTGATCCAGACGGTGCGGTCGAACGTTCGCGAGCGATATTCGTATTCGATCACGTGCCGCCCGGCGGGCAGGCGGCAGGCCCGCTGGATCTGATTGGCCCGCAGGATCGGCTGCTCCTGCCGCGGTCCGCCCGCGGTCGTCACGAAGAGTCGCCAGTCGGGGTCGAACGTGTCGGCAAGCACTACCACGCCCGGCTTAGCCAGCGTGCATTCGATCACCACCCGCTGCGATTCATCGCTCACGATCCGGCACTCATCCGACGCGGCTGGGGCTGCCGCAGGCTCCACGTGGGCAACCGATGCATCGTCTTTCTCCACCACGACCGGCCGGGCCAGCCCCGGCAGTTCACGCGATGGAAACGCTATCAGCCGCAGTCGATCGAGCCATGGCTGCCACGTACGGCGGGTGACGGGCTCGAGTTCGAGCACCTCGCGCACGATCCGCACCCGTGGCAAGGCCGACTCATTGCGGATGGCGAGGGCGACTGGCAGCTCTTCCTCCTCACCCGGCAGAAACAGCGGCATCCGCGGCAGCGGCAGTCCGGCAGGGGCCGGCCCTTCGTAGTCGCCCCGCTTCTGCCCCGCCGACCAGTCGGCAAACTGGGTCTGCAGGTCGGCCTTCGTCAGGCCGTCGAGCGGCACGACGAAATACTCGACCGCCGCCTGGTCGAAGACCCGCCGCGGCACGCAAACGCGACCATCCACATCGATCGGCTCGGCCAGCATCTTGAGCGTGGCGGGGAGCGCCGTGCTCGGCTCACCGAACACGCCCCAGCCATGTAGCCACGGCACGTGCCCCCGCATCGCGACACCCGTCCAGCGGGTGAATCGATTCGGATCGCGGTGATCGACGAATTTTGGCGGCGCACCCCAGACGACCATCCGGGGCATGGGCGAAGTTGCCGCAAGATCGGCCCGCCGCCCGTCCCGCAACCCGTCGAGATAGTCGCCGGCCCGAGCGAGATCGCCAAACGGTTGCAGGAAAACCTGGCCGCGGCCGGCGAGCGCGAGATCGGCCGCCGTGAGAATCATCAGGGCCATCGCTACCGGCAGCCGCAGATTCGTCCCGATGGCGATCTCGGAAGCGGAGCCCCAAAGCAGCCACGTGGCGGTCGCCGCCACGAGCGTTGCCTGCAAGGCACCGCCGAGCACGACCCAGAAGGCCGCCGCCCGCCTAGGGTCGCCCGGCGGCCCGGGCAGCACATCGGCGACCCCCACGACGATCGCCCGCACGACGAGCACCGCCGTGACGACACCCATGCACACAGCAAGAGTGAGGCACGTCGTCGCCAGCCGCCGCCGCACGGCCGGCTCGTCGAGCCGCGTGAGCACGAGCGCCGCAAGCTGCGCGAAGGCGAGCGCGAAGACCGTCAGCCACTTCGACGGATACCGAAACCCCGCATATCCCGGTGCGATCACCGTGAGCAGCCAGTAAAGGCCGCCCACCTCGTCGCCGGGGCGATAGCCAAGTCCGCGAATGTCGCCCGCAGCCAGGGCCATCGCGCCGCGGCCCAAGCCCGCAAGCCCGAGGCCGCCGAGACTGGCCACCAACGCGAAAACCAACACACACGACCATGGCAGCCCTGCCGGCGTTCGGCGCCGAGGCATCACGACGGCCACGATCATGGCGGCAAATGGCACGATGCCCGCATACAGCGAGTTCATCCACGACCCAGGAGAATCGATCCCCAGCGTCACCGGCCAGCGGTAGTAGACGGGTCCAGACGCCTGCGGCCAGACAAGCTCCGCGATCCGCCACAGGTGGAGACTAAATGCATACATGCTGTCGTAGTGCCACGACAGCGGCGGAGGCCGTCCGATCAGCTGGTCATACCACCGCAGGTTGGCATCGCGATGGCCCCGCATGACCCATCCAGGCACCTCCCAGAGTGACTGCGGCACCACGGCCAGTGCTCGCGACGAATCCGCCGTGAACTCCGCAGCGAGCGCGATCTGTACCAAGGACAGTGCCCCCGCCAGGAGAGCGGCTGCTCCGAGCATGGCGAGACTCACAAACGAATGACCTGGTCGCACCAGCCAGACGAGACCGAGCACAAGCCCCGTGTGATACGCCGACTGCGGGTCGCCACTGAGCACGGCCATCGCGAGCGCGACGGCGAGCAGGAGAAACTGCCCGATCCCAGCCCCATGTAAAAGCCGCCAGCCGGCGAATAGGCCCCAGGCCAGCCAGGCGGCGCCGGCGACATAGATCGGGTTGTAGATCTGAAAAAAGACACTGCCGCTGAACGCATAGGCGAGGCCCGCGACCGTCGCCGTAGGGCGGGCGCAGCCTTGGTAGCGGGCCAGCAGATAGCCTGCTGTTGCCGCGAGCCCAAGATGAAAGATCGCAAGGACCGTGAGCGACAGCCCGTCGGGCAGGAGGATCGAGAGGACCACCTGCGGCGGATAGAAGGCCCCGGACGTGCCCATGCCCGCCAGCGGCTGGCCGCCGTTGAGGAGTGGGTTCCAGAGCGGCACCCGCCCCGCGAGCCACTCATCGCGAACGAGTTTGTAGAGCGGCGGATAAAAGTGGAGGGAATCGCGATAGGCGAAGACGGCGTCGGGCCGCAGGGCGTCGAAAAAGAGCACCGCGAGCACGGCGCACAGACAGATCGGAAAACACCACGGTCCGGCAAGCACTTCAGCCAAACCGTGAGCCGCGATCTCGGCAATCGAGGCAGCGCGTGACCGATCATGCTGCGTTGAGGAGATCATACCGATCGCCTGGCTCGCGTACGCCGCGGGATTCGAACAGCTTCGAGGATGACCGCCGCCCCCGCCACCCCCCACGCCACGAGCGTCACCGGCCACGTCCAGGCGAACGTCCGCGAATGATGGCGAAACTCGAGCACATGCCGCCCGGTGGGCAGGCTCACCGCGCGATGGATCCGATTCGCCCGCCGGATCGGCTCGGCCCGCGGCGGCCCGCCGTCGCTCGACACGGTGACGTGCCAATCGGGATGCCAGCTGTCGGCGAGCACGACGAGGCCGGGCGACACAAGATCGGCCTCCAGCACCACGCGATCGGCCGCGTCACTCACGAGACGGCAGGCATCGGCGGTCGGGATCGTCCGCGAGTTTCCCTCGGGAAACAGTTCCCTGGCCGTCGCCCCCTCGACCAACACGCCGTGAAACAGATCGGGCACCGCGGGATTCGGAAACGCAATCCGCTTCAGAAAATCGATCCACGGCCCCCAGTCGCGCTTGCTCACGGCGGGCACGGCCGCCGCCTGCCGCACGATCCGCGCCCGCGGCAACGCCGAAAGATTGCGGACCACGACCATGAGCGGCGGGGCCCCCTCGGAATCGCGGGCGGTGTTGACGATCGGCAAAGGCTCGCCGCGGGGCGCCGGCCCGGAAAACCCGCCAGCTTTCTGCTCAGCGGACCAGTCTTCGAGGAGCGTTGCCGACGCCCGAAGTTCCGGCTCGCCGGCCCCGACGGCGAAGTATTCCACGCTGCAAAGATCGAACGTCCGCCGCGGCATGATCTCGGCCGCTTCTGCCCGCAGCGGGCAGATCAGCGTTTCGATGTCCTGCGGCATCGCGGTGCTCCGCTCGCCGATCTTCTCGCAGCCGCGTAGCCACGGGCCGTGGCCGACGAGCGACTCGCCGATCTCCCGCACGTATCGCGTGAGGTCGAGCGGGTCGATCAGCAACGACTTTGGATCGACGACGGCGATCCGCATCCGGGGGGCCACGGCGGCCAGATCGGGAGCCCGCTCCGTCGCGAGTGCTTCGAGCGTGCTGCTGCCGCCCAGCAGCGTGTCGAGCCGTTCGATGAGCAGTTCTCGGCGGCCTGCGATCGCGAGATCGGCGGCGAGAATGAGCACCAGCAGCGCGGGCACCGATCCGGCGAGCCTGCCCGTGGTGAAGACACCCTCGCGAAGCAGCAAGGCCGTTCCGACCGCGAACGCCACGGCATGCACGCCGCCTCGCATCACGGCGCCAAAGACCGACAGACGGCGGGCCTCGAGCGAGCCGCCGGGAAGCACGTTCGCCGCGCCTTGCATGACGGCCGCCACCGCGAGCCCGACCGCTACGACCGCGACGACCCCCGCAACTCCCATTGCGATCGCCCGAGCGCGAGCCCGCACCCGCACGTCGCCGAGGCTGTCGAAGCCCATGGCAGCCAGCTGACCAAGCGCAAGCGCGAACACCGTCATCCATTTCGCGGGATATCGAAATCCCGCATAGCCGGGCAGGCCGATCGACAGCGCCCAGTAGAGCCCCCCCACCTCGTCGCCGTGGGAATAACCAAGCGTGCCGAGCTCGCCCGTCAGGATCGCAGCCGCATTCCGCACGATCCCCACGAGCCCGAGCCCCCCCATGCTGGCCACGACCGCGAGCGCGGCCGCCAGGCCCCAGGCTTTGCGAACTGGCCAGCGGGCTGCGGGCGCGAGCCATGCCGCCGCGGCGAGGGCGAGCGGCACGATGCCGGAGTAGAGCGAGTTGGCCCAGACTTCTCCATTATCAAGGCGGAGATTCGCCGCCCATCTGCCGGCGATCGTCCCCAGGGCATCGGGCCAGATGAACTCGACGAGCCGCAGGGGATGCAGTGCGAAGGCGTAGATCGCTCCGTAATGCCCGGCCGCCGCCCGCGGCCGGCCGATGAAGATGTCGTACCAGGCCGCGCGGTCGCCGATCTCCGCGCGGTGGGCGAAATACGAAGGAAGCTCCCAGATTGAATACGGGGCCAAGTCCATCGACCGCTGCGTGTCGCGGGTGAACTCGGCCGCAAGGGCCACCTGCACGAGCGCGAGGAGCCCGCCCGCGAAGCCAGCCGCGGCCAGCAGCCCAAAGCCCTTCCACGATCTCCCGGGGAGCACGAGCCAGAAGAGCCCGAGCACGAGCCCGGCATGGTAGGCCGCCTGTGGATCGCCGCAGAAGACGCTCATGGCTAGTGCCGCCGCGAGCAGCACGAAGTCACGGGTTCCGCCCCTGGCCTGCACGAGCCGCAGGCCCGCGTAGACAGCCCACGCGAGCCACGCGGCGCCCGCCGCATAGATCGGGTTATAAACCTGCAGGAGCACGCTCCCGCCAAACGCATACGCGAGCCCCGCGACCGTCGCCGCCAGCCGCGAGCCGCCCTGATCACGCGCGAGGAAATACGCCCCGGTCGCGGCGAGCGCGAGATGAAGGATGCAATACACATTGAGCGACGTGCCGTCGGGCAGGAGCATCGTGAGGAGAATCTGCGGCGGATAAAACGCGCCCGCGCTCCCCATCCCGGCGAGCGGCTGCCCGCAGTTGGCGAGCGGATTCCAGAGCGGCACGCGGCCGGCGAGCCACTCGTCGGCGACGAGTCGATAGAGCGGCGGATAAAAATGCAGCGAGTCGCGAAAGGCGAACACGAGCCCCGGGCCGACCGAGCCGGCAAACAGCACCGCGACCGTGGCGAGGAGCACGATCGGAAACAACCATGGGCGGGTGGTGGAGGATGCGGCCATGCTGTCGCGCGGAAGAAGCGGGAGGGCGAGTACGATACGTCAGACGTCCCATTCCAACCCTGATGTCCGCCGACTGCAATGCCCGGCACCCTCACTGTGAGAATCCGATGAGCACGGTCCGTGACAATAAAGGCTGGCCAAGCACGTCCGTCGCCTGCGGGCTGATCGTCGCTGCGGTCGCGGCCGCGTATTCCAACAGCCTCGAATACCCATTTCTCTTCGACGGCATTCCGCTCGCCGAGGGTCTGCGGACGCTGTCGCTCGCCGACCCCGCCGGCTGGTTCCTGCCGCGGCCGCGGACCTTCGGCTTCTTGACGTTCGAATTCCAAAACACGCTCCACGGCATGTGGCTGCCGGGGTTTCACGTCGTCAACATCGCGATCCATGCGGCGGCCGCCTGTCTGCTCTTCCTGATCACGCGCGGCGTGACGACGCCCCGTCTGGGGCCGCAGCGGGCGGCAGTGGCGGCCCTGTTCACCGCCCTGCTCTGGAGCCTGCATCCGCTGCAGACGCACTCCGTCACCTACCTCTACCAGCGGTTCGAGTCGCTGATGGGGCTCTTGTTTCTCGGCGGCTTGTATTGCCTGTGGCGGGCGGCGGCGAGCGGCGGATCGCGGCTCGCACCCTGGCAGTGGCTGGCTGCGTCGTATGCCTGCGTGCTGCTCTCGATCGCGACGAAGGAAGTCGGCATCACGGCATTGCCCGTGTTTCTGCTCTTCGACCGGGCGTTTCTCGCCGGGTCGTGGCGGGAGGTGTTTTCGCGGCGCGGCTGGTATTACGGAGCGCTCCTGGCGATCGTCGGGGCCGGCGTGGGCTACGTCCTGCTCAATCGCGGCCACTACCTCGCGGGCGGACTGCTCTGTGCCCAGCGGGTGAGCACCTGGCAATACCTTCGCACGCAGCCCGAAGTGATCGGCCACTATCTGGCTCAGGCGATCTGGCCGAGCCGGCTCTGCATCGATCCCTCCTGGCCCGTGCAGGACGACCCGCCGCGGCTCGCCATCGCCTGGGGGCTCGTGGCCGCGGCGACCGCCGGCTCGGCCTGGCTGTGGCGGCGCAATCCGCAACTCGGCTTCCTGCCGCTGGCCTTCGCGCTCGTGCTCGCTCCCACGTCGAGCTTCGCCCCGACGATCGATCTGGCCTTCGAGCACCGCATCTATCTTTCGCTCGCGTGCGTCGCGGCTGCGATTACCGTGGGCACCGTGCAGTCTTTCTCCGATCTCCGCCTGTCGATGGCGGTTCTCGGCACTGTGGCTCTCGCCCTCGCCAACGCGACGCACCAGCGCAACACGGTTCACACCTCGCCGCTTTCACTCTGGGCCGACGCGGCCATCAAGACACCGCACAGCACGAAGGCATGGGCAAATCTCGGCACGGCGCTCGAGGAGGCGGGAGACCGTGAGGCGGCGGCACGGGCCTATGGCGAAATCGTCTCGCTCTATCGGGGTGCCGCGGGCTTCGAGCCGCATCCGCTCGCGGATATCGCCCGTCGCGTGCCGCGGACGATCGAGTATGTGTGGTATGGCTACGCTCGGCTGGCAAACTTCGTACTCGATTCTGGTGACGCCACCGCGGCCCGGCGGCTGTACGCGGAAATCACCCGCCTTCCGTCGCTCCCGCAGGGGTGTCTCGACCACCCCCAGATCAAGGCCCTCCGCGAGCGGCTCGACTCGACGCATTGATTCGTAACGGGCCGATGGGAGACTCGTTGGTGCGAGCCATTCCCCACCATTGCTCCTCGGCCATGCCCGCCGCTCAATGACCGACCACCAGCCCCTCCTCGCGCTCCTCCGCCGCCTCTGGGCGCATCTGCCGGCCAAGCGGCGCTTCCAGCTCGTGGCGGTGTTCGGCTCAATGCTGGCCAGCGGCTTTGCCGAGATCGTGAGTCTCGCGGCCGTCGTTCCATTTCTGACGGTGCTCGCCGACCCCGGGCGGCTCTGGAGCCAGCCCTGGGTGCGGAGCTTCGCCGAATCCCGCGGCCTCACCGAGCCCGGTCAACTGCTCCTGCCCGCGACGCTTCTCTTCGCGGCCGCGGCGATCGCCTCGGGCGCGATCCGCCTCGTGAACCTCTGGCTCTCCGGCCGCGTGGCTGCGGGCACCGGCAGCGATCTCTCGCAGGAGGCCTACCGCCGCACGCTCTTCCAGCCCTACTCGGTGCATGTGGCCCGCAACTCTGCCACGATCACGACGGCCGTGATTTCGCACGTCGATGGCCTGATCTACGGCGTGCTCAATCCGCTGCTTTTGATCGCGGTCAACGTCGCCGTGATCGCCGCGATCGCACTCGGCCTCGTGCTCATCGACCCCTGGGTGGCGTTTCTCACGGTGCTCGCCTTCGGCGGCGCGTATCTTGCGATCTCGGCGGCCACGAAGGCCTCGCTCGCCGCCAACAGCCGCGAACAGGCCGCAAGCAACAAGGCCCTCGTGCAGAATGTGCAGGAGGGCCTCGGCGCGATCCGCGACGTGCTCCTCGACCATTCGCAGCCCTACTATCTGGCCCGCTATCGCAACGCCGACTGGGCGATCCGGCAACTGCGGGCCCGGGCCGAACTGCTCGGCGGGTTTCCGCGGTTTGTGATCGAGGCGGCGGGCATGGCGGGCGTGGCGGCGCTGGCCTACGTGCTCGTCTCGCGGCAGGGGGGCATCGCGGCGGCCCTCCCCGTGCTCGGAGCCCTCGCGCTTGGCGCCCAGCGGCTCTTGCCCGCGCTCCAGCAGACCTACATTTCATTCACGCAGGTGCAGGCCCACGCGGCCGGCTTCCAGACCGTGCTCGACCTCCTCGACCAGCCCGCCCCCGATGCCGACCGTTCCCGCGCGGCCCCCGCCCCGTTCACCGAGTCAATCGCGCTCGACCACTGTTCCTTCCGCTACCAGCCCGACCTCCCGCTCGTGCTGGCCGACGTGTCGCTTGTGATTCATCGCGGCGAACGCATGGCCCTCGTAGGGCCCACGGGCAGCGGCAAGAGCACGCTCGCCGATATCCTCATGGGGCTGCTCGCGCCGACAAGCGGCCGGCTCCTGATCGACGGCCGCGAGGTGGACTCCGAGGCCTGGCAGGCGAACATCGCGCATGTGCCGCAGAGCATCTTTCTCGCCGACGCGTCGATCGCAGAGAACATCGCGCTCGGCATCCCGGCGGCTGAGGTCGATCGCGGGCGGCTGGAGGCGGCGGCCCGGCAGGCGCAGATCGCGGGGTTCATCGAATCGCTGGCCCGGGGCTACGCCACCACCGTGGGCGAGCGGGGCGTCAGGCTCTCCGGTGGCCAGCGGCAGCGGATCGGCATCGCGCGGGCGCTCTACAAGCAGGCCCCGGTGCTCGTCTTCGACGAGGCCACCAGCGCCCTCGACGACGTCACCGAAAAAGCCCTCATGGACACGCTCGCCGGCCTCTCCCGCGACCTCACGATCATCCTGATCGCCCACCGGCTCTCGACCACGGCCTACTGCGACCGCGTGATCACCGTCGCGGCTGGGTCGCTCACGGAAGCGGATTCTAGCCAGCCACAATGCTGATCCCGGGCAGGGCCGCGAAGCCGCGATCGAATGTCATGATCGTGGAGATGCCGTGCCGCTGCATGACGGCGGCGTGGATCGCGTCGCGGGCCGAGAGGCCGCGATGCTGCATCACGATATCTCGCGCCGCTTCCACATCGTGCCGAGTGATGGGGATGACTTCGTCCGCGAGCGCGAGGAGCACGCCAAGCGCGGGTTGGATCGCATCCCGGCGGTCGATGGCGGTGTAGCGGTGCAGGATCTCCTGCAGCACCTCTGCGTCGGTCACCAACCTCTCATTGGCGCTCACCGCCCGCTCGAGCATTCGCTGGGTGTCGAACTTGTGGGGATGCGATTCGCCCACGAGACACATCGGGATGTTGGAATCGACGAAGATCACCGTGATCTCCGCCGCGGCGCGGCCGGGGGCGGCACGGCCGGTCCGGCGAGCATCCCACGCTCGATTTCGCCAAGCATCGAGGCGATGTCCCCCGATGGAAAATCATGGCCGGCCGCCGCCCTGATGGCGGCAACTTTTTTGGCGGGATCGCCCGACGCCTGCCGCCGCTTTGCATCGTCCAGGGCGCGGCGCACCCACGCCGCGACGGTTAGCCGCTCGCGCTCCGCGAGCCCGCGGATTTCGGAAAACTCATTGTCGGGCAAAAGCACCTGCAGTCGTTTACTCATGCTATGAGTATAAAAGACTCATATGGTGAGTCAAACCGGTGACGAGCATCGCCCGCGGCCGTCACGGCTGCCCGCAATCGGCCTCTGCCACGCACCATTCGGCCAGTGCAAGCTGCGACGCAACTCATGGATTCCAAATCCAGAACCGGCATACTTCGGATTCAGCCGGGCGCTGGCCTGCCGGGCGGCGGAAACTGTCTCGGACCGGGTGCTCGCCAGCCCGCCGCCCGCCACCCACGGGAACGGAGTGCGCGCAGGCTCCCTCCGATAGCAGCGGGTTTTTAGAACGCTCCACGCGATGAAAGCCGTCATTCTTGCCGGGGGTCTCGGCACCCGGCTCGCCGAGGAGACCCACCTCAAGCCCAAGCCGATGGTGGAGATCGGCGGCCGGCCGATCCTTTGGCATATCATGAAGCTCTATTCCGCCCACGGCGTGAACGAGTTCGTGATCTGCTGCGGCTATCGCGGCTACGTGATCAAGGAGTATTTCGCCAACTATTTCCTCCACATGTCGGACGTGACGTTCGACATGACCACCAACGGCATGACGGTACACGAGCGCAAGGCCGAACCCTGGAAGGTGACGCTCGTGGACACGGGCGATGCCACGCTCACCGCCGGTCGCCTGAAACGAGTGGCCGACCATGTCAAGCACGACGACTGTTTCTGCTTCACGTATGGCGACGGTCTCGCCGACATCGACATCACCCGGCTGATCGCGTTTCATCGCGGGCACGACAGGCTGGCGACGGTCACCGCCGTCGCGCCCCCTGGTCGATACGGTGCCCTGGACATCTCCGGCACCGTGGTCCACGGATTCGCGGAGAAGCCCCGTGGCGACGGCGGCCGCATCAACGGCGGCTTTCTCGTGCTTTCACCCGGAGTCATCGACACCATCGCCGGCGACCAGTCGAGCTTCGAGTCGGAAACGCTCCCCGCCCTTGCCGCGCGGGCCCAGCTCGAAGCCTTCGACCACGACGGATTCTGGCTCGCGATGGATACCGTCCGCGACCGCACCGTGCTCGAAGAACTCTGGCAGGCCGGCCGCGCGCCATGGAAGGCGTGGCCATGACGAAGCCTCCTGACGACTTCTGGCGGCATCGACGTGTACTCGTCACCGGACACACCGGCTTCAAGGGCTCGTGGCTGACGCTCTGGCTCGCGCGGCTCGGCGCCAACGTCACGGGCCTTGCGTTCCCGCCGGCCACGACACCCGCGCTCTTCACGCTCGCCGACATCGGGTCGCTGTGCACGACCCACTCCTGCGACATCCGCGACGCAGGAGTGGTCAACCGCGTGTTCGCGACAGCCCGCCCCGAGATCGTGTTTCACCTGGCGGCCCAGCCGCTCGTGCGGGAAAGCTACCGCGAGCCGGTGGCCACGTTTGCGACGAACGTGCTCGGCACGGTGCACGTGCTCGACGCGATCCGACGGTCGGGCAGCGTCCGCGCGGCGGTGATCGTGACGACCGACAAGGTGTATCGCGACGAAGCTCCTGCCCGCAGCACGCCGGCGGAAACGCGGGGCTACCTCGAATCCGACCCCCTTGGCGGCCACGACCCCTACGCCGCAAGCAAGGCCGCCGGTGAACTCGTCACCGAGAGCTATCGGCAGGCGTACCTTGCCACGGCCGGCAGTGCCGTTGCCACGGCGCGGGCCGGCAACGTGATCGGCGGCGGTGATTGGTCGGCCGACCGTCTCCTGCCCGACGCCATGCGGGCTTGGCTCACCGGCGCCCCGCTCGTCGTCCGTCGGCCCGACTCCGTTCGCCCCTGGCAGCACGTCCTCGATCCACTCGCCGGATATCTCGCGCTCGCAGAGGGGCTCTGGCACGACCCGACGCTTGCGACCGCCTACAACTTCGGGCCACCGCCCGCCGCTGCCGCCTCCGTGAGGCGGGTCGTGGATCTCGCTCGTCAAACCCTCGGGCGGGGCGATGCGGTGTTTCAAGGTGGCGATGACGGCCCCCACGAATCAGGCTGGCTAGCGCTCGACGCCTCCCGAGCCGCCGCGCTCCTCGGCATCCGACCGCGGTTCGATCTTGAGACGTCCGTCTCGCGCACCGTTGGCTGGTATTGCCGCCAGAGCCGCGGGGAACGAGCGGCCGCGCTGTGCCATGCCGACATCGATGCCTTCGAACAGATAGCCAGTTGAATCTGATTGACACTGCCAGCCAGATCAGTAGCCTCACTCCACGCCCCCCGCGCTAGTGGTCTGCCAGTCCAGGCGTCGGGCATTTCACGGCTCGAAGCGGCCACGATCACCGTGGCTCCGTGGTACATCAGTTTCTACCTCTCCTGGCTCGAAGGAACGGCGCACGTTCGCAACGCGAAACCGATCTGGCTCACCTACGAATCATTTTTCGCGAATCCGCGGCGGGAGTTTGCCTCGCTCCTCGACAGGTTGGACCTGCACTACGGCGATGACGACATCGAAAGTGCCTGGCACGCCCGGACGCCGGACCGTTTCAACGTGGGCGTCGTCGGCCGCGGAAAAGCCGCCTTCGAGGCCGATCCGGGGGCAACGCAGGCCCTCGAACGTCTTGTTCGTCTCTACCCCACCGTGGATTTGAGCCCGATTCTTTCCGCTCCGCTGGTACCCGCGTCCCCGGAAGCCGGTTCCGCATGAGCGGTCTCACGATCACGCCCCTTCCGCTCGACGGCCTCTGCCTCGTCGAGCGGCGGCGGCACGCCGACGAGCGGGGCGAGTTTGCCCGGCTCTGGTCTGCCGACGCTCTCTCCGCCCACGGTTTTCCCTTCGGCCCCGTGCAGGTGAATCATTCCATCACCCGCAATCGCGGCACGATCCGCGGCCTCCACTACCAGGCCCCGCCCCACACTGAAACCCGGCTCGTCTCGTGCATCCGTGGCGAGATCTACGACGTGGCCGTGGATCTGCGGCCCGATTCGCCGACGTTTCTCCAGTGGCATGCCGAGCGGCTCTCGCCGGAGAACGGCCGCGCGGTCTTGATTCCCGAGGGCTTCGCCCACGGCTTTCAAACGCTCACCGACGACTGCGAGATCGTCTACTGCCATTCGCGGCCCTACGTCGCCGAGGCCGAAACGGGCGTGGCGTTCGACGATCCAGCCCTCTCGATTCCCTGGCCGCTGCCGCCGACGGCCGTCTCCGACCGCGACCGCGGACATGCGCCGCTCGCCGCGCACACGCAACGCCTGCCCGCGGCCGTCCGCTGCCGCCATTGTGGGGCGGCCCTGCGGCTGCAGCTCGTCGATCTCGGCCGCCAGCCCTCGTCGAATGCCTATCTCTCGGCCGCCGCGCTCGATGCCCCGGAGACGACGCATCCCCTGCGGGCCTACGTCTGCGAACGCTGCTGGCTCGTGCAGACGGAAGACTTTGCCGCCCCGACCGATCTCTTCGCCCACGACTACGCCTATTTCTCGAGCACGTCGTTCACCTGGTCGAAGCACGCTGCGGCCTACACGGCGATGATCGTCGATCGGCTCGGGCTCTCCCGCGACAGTTTTGTCGTGGAACTGGCCTCCAACGACGGCTACCTGCTGCGGCATTTCGTGGCCCTGGGCATCCCCTGCCTCGGCATCGAGCCCACCGCGGGCACGGCCGCTGCAGCCGAGGCCGCGGGCGTGCCGACGCGGCGGGAGTTTTTCACGGAGCGGCTCGGTGCCGAGCTGGCAGCCCAAGGCCGCCGTGCTGACCTCGTGATCGGCAACAACGTCTTCGCCCACGTGCCCGACATCAACGACTTCACCCGTGGCCTCGCGGCCTTGCTCGCGCCAGGCGGCACGATCACGCTCGAGTTTCCGAGCCTGCGGATTCTCGTCGAGAAGACGCTGTTCGACACGATCTACCACGAGCACTATTCCTACCTCTCGCTCGCGGTTACGGAGCGGATCTTCCGCTCGGCCGGGCTTCGTGTCTTCGACGTCGAGGAATATGCGACGCATGGCGGCAGCCTGCGGGTGTATGGCTGCCATGCCGACGATCCCCGGCCGACAACCACCCGCCTGGCCGCGATGCTCGCCGCGGAGCAGGCCGCGGGGCTCCAGTCGCCCGTGGCCTATGCGGGCTTTCAGCAGAGGGTGGGAGCGATCCGCGACGAACTTGTGGCCTTCCTCGAAGGCGAGAAGACCGCGGGCCGCCGTGTGGCCGCGTATGGCGCCGCCGCCAAGGGCAACACGCTGCTCAACTTCGCCGGCATCACGCCTGACCTTTTGCCTTACGTGTGCGATGCGGCCCCTTCGAAGCAAGGCCTCTTGTTGCCGGGCAGCCGGATTCCGATCCACGCCCCGGAGCATCTCGCAGCCGATCGGCCCGACACGGTCTTGATCCTGGCCTGGAACCTCGCCGGCGAGATCAAGCAGCAACTCGCACCGCGGCTTCCGACCAACACGCGGTATGTCGTGGCCGTGCCGAGGATGGCTGACGTATGACGACCGATCCGGCCAAGCCGCGCATTCCGTACACCAAGCCGTCGATCACGGACCTCGAGATCCGGTACGCCACCGATGCCGTGACCAACGGATGGGGCGAGCGGTGCTATGAATATATCGGCCGCTTTGAGGATGCGTTTCGCGCACATCTGGGTGTGAAGCATGCGATCGCCACATCGAGCTGCACTGGCGCCCTGCACATGGGCCTTGCGGCGCTCGGCATCGGCCCGGGCGACGAGGTGATCCTCGCCGACACGAATTGGATCGCCACTGCCGCCCCGATCGTGCATCTCGGAGCGAAGCCCGTCTTCGTGGACATCCTGCCCGACACCTGGTGCATCGATCCCGCACTCGCGGAGGCGGCGATCACACCACGCACGAGGGCGATCATCGCCGTCCACATCTACGGCAATCTCTGCGACATGGATCGACTTCTCGCCATCGGCGAGCGGCATGGCATCCCGGTCGTGGAAGAC
Organism: Pirellulales bacterium; assembly: GCA_044360305.1. GTDB lineage: Bacteria > Planctomycetota > Planctomycetia > Pirellulales > UBA1268 > QWPN01. Next base: position 2,186 of record JBIKKQ010000042.1, on the reverse strand, counting down.
GCGGCGGAGGCGATTGGTTCGGTCTGGCACGGCCGGCGGGCTGGCTCAATGGGCCGGTTTGGCGCGTTTTCGTTTCATGGCACGAAGACGCTCACCACGGGGGAGGGGGGCATGTTCGTGACGAACGACGACGCCCTCTATGAGCATGTGCTCACGCTCAGCAACCACGGCCGCGCCCGCGGCCAGACGAAACAGTTCTGGGCCGACATGGTAGGTTTCAAGTACAAGATGTCGAATGTGCAGGCGGCGATCGGCTGCGCGCAGCTCGAGCGTGTCGAAGAACTCGTTGCCCGCAAGCGGGAGATCATGCAGGCCTACCGGGACGCGTTCGCGGGCATCCCCGCAATCTCGATGAATCCAGAGCCGCCCGGCACGGTGAACGGCTCATGGATGCCGACGGTGGTCTTTAACCCCCGCACGGGCGTGACCCGCGAGCGATTGCTGGAGGCGTTTCGCGAAGAAAACATCGACGCCCGCGTGTTTTTTTGGCCCCTGTCGGGCCTGCCCGTCTTCGGTGGTCGGCCAACTAACCCCATCGCCGACGACACGGCCCGGCGAGCGATCAATTTGCCGTCGTATCATGATGCGACGCCATCCCAGGTAGGAGCCGTAAGCGTCGTATGCGCCGCCGTCCTTCGCGATCCGGCTACCAGCAGCAGTATCCATTAGACAAGATGGCGCGGGCCCGTAGTCGGACACTGTGCAAAGCAGTTTGGTAATTCACTCGCGACCGTTCGCTATGAAGTCGCCGATCGTTTGACGCATGCGAGTCGTCATCTCCCAACCGATGTATTTCCCGTGGCCCGGCCACATGGAGCAAATCGCTTCTGCCGACGTGTATGTGTTTTATGACGACGTACAGTTCACGCCGCGCACTTTCTTCCACCGAGTTCAAATCAAATCCTCTGCCACAACGGAATACCTTACGGTCGCGCTGCAGCATCGCAGTCAGCGAGCCATCATCAATGAACTCTTACTCGATTCCTTGGAACAAACGACGAAGATTCATACCAGGACGTTTTGGCAGCATTACGCAAAAGCTCCTTTTGGTAGAGATGCCTTGACGCTTATGGAGCAGGTGTTCGCCCTTGAAAGCCTTACCCTTGACGATCTGTGCAAACACAGCACCCGCGCACTCTGCGCCTATTTGAATCTCAGTAAACCGCAGTTCACTGCATCGTCTTTGCTGGGAATTCCTGGCGTGGCAACAGAACGGCTACTGGCAATATGTAGGCACTTCAACGCGACCGAATACGTGACGGGCCACGGCGCACTCAACTATCTGGACCATTCCGCGTTCGACGCCGCTGGAATCCAGGTCCTCTACGCCGACTACAGCCTCGCGGAATATCCGCAACTGGGTGAAGGATTCACGCCGTACGTCAGCACTCTGGATCTGATCGCGATGACGGGTCCGGACGCTCGGTCCTACATTCGGCCCACGTTGGTTCCATGGCGGGATTTCCAAGCTCGGCGCATCAAGGAGCCCGCTGACCGATGACCCGCAATCTCGACCTCGAGGCCTCGGAGTATTCTCCGGCCGGCGCCACGTACACCGAAAATGATTTGATGCTGAATTGGTATCCGCAACGCATCACCTCCCGATTGGCTCCGCACAGCTCGATTCTGGAACTTGGACTTGGGCATGGATTTACGGCTGCCCACTTCAACGCTTTCGCGCGGCGGCACGTCATTCTCGACGGCTCGCCGCTGGTGATTGCCCAGTACAAACAGCGTCATCCAGATTCAACCAGCGAGATCATCGAAACGTTTTTCGAGCAGTTCGAAACAGCCGAGCGATTCGACGCCATCGTCATGGGATTTGTGTTGGAGCACGTGGATGACCCAGTCGCCGTTCTGTCCCGCTTTCGCCAGTTTCTCGAGCCCGAAGGATCTCTCTACGTCGCCGTGCCGAACGCCAAATCACTGAATCGGCGCCTGGGTCTCGAACTGGGGCTGATCGACGACATCTATTCGCTCAACGCCAACGATCGAGCGCTCGGTCATCTCCGGCAATACTGCGTTGACTCGCTCCGAGCGCAGGTCGAGGGTTGCGGATATCGCATCGGGCACGTCGAGGGAATCTATCTGAAGCCGCTCCCGCTCAAGGTGTTGCTCGGGCTGGAGAACCCTGAAGCCAACATGCAGGCGATGCTGCGTGTCGGCGTTGATTTTCCTGAGTTATG
>JBIKKQ010000191.1:0-6500 GCA_044360305.1 Pirellulales bacterium | reverse complement strand
TTCCTGCTCGTCTCCGGTGCGCTCGTGTTCGCGGGGCAGACCGGCAACACCCTGGCGCCCTCGGTGCTGTATGTCACCGATGCATCGACCGGGCTGACGGTCGCCTACGGGATTCCCTGGGGGCCGGGGGCAGGAGGGCTGCGGAATCCGCTCGTCGCCCTCGACGGCATCAACGCCCGTGGTGGCGGCGAGAAGGTGCCGTGACCACGGGTCGAGGATCGATGGGCGAGACACGGGCAGCGGATGCATGTCGGGCGCAGCCGGGCGCGGTGCTGATCACGGTCAACGGTCAGTCGCGGACGATGGTCGCCGGCGCGACGCTCCGCGACGTCGTCGCGGAACTCGGCTGGGAGGGACGCCCTCTGGCGGTCGAGGTCAACGAGCAGGTCGTGCCGCGGGCCGAACTCGGCAACCGGCCGGTCGGCCACGGCGACCGGCTGGAGATCGTCACGCTCGTGGGTGGCGGCTGAGAGCCGCCGGGAGTGTGCAATGACTGACACCCAGCCTGGTATCCAAGCGCCGGCCGACGCGGTCCTGAAGGTCGGCGGCTTCGCCTTCACCAGCCGGCTGATCGTCGGCACGGGCAAGTATGCCGGCTACGCCGCCATGGCCGCCTGTCTCGAGGCGGCGGGGGCCGAGTGCGTAACCGTGGCCGTGCGCCGCGAGCGGCTCGTCAACGCGGCCGGCGAGAACATCCTCGACCATCTCGATCCGACCCGCTACACGCTCCTGCCGAACACCGCCGGCTGCTTCAGCGCCGACGAGGCTGTCCGCGTCGCCCGTCTCGGCCGCGAGCTGCTCCGCGACCTTGGCAATCCCGGCGCCGACTGGGTGAAGCTCGAGGTCCTCGGCGACCGCAAGACGCTGCTGCCCGACCCGATCGGCACGCTCGAGGCGACGGAGCGGCTGGTGGCCGAGGGCTTCGCGGTCCTCGTCTACACCAGTGACGATCCGGTGATCGCCCGCCGGCTCAAGGCGGCCGGGGCGGCGAGCGTGATGCCGGCCGGCAGCCCCATCGGCTCGGGGCAGGGGATCCTCAACGCCAACAACCTGCGGATCTGCCTGGAGTATCTCAAGGGGGACGACCCCGATTATCCGGTGATCGTCGATGCCGGCGTGGGGACGGCCAGCGACGTGGCGGCGGCGATGGAGCTGGGCGTGGACGGCGTGCTGCTCAACACGGCGATCGCCCACGCCGCCGATCCGCTGCGGATGGCCCACGCCATGCGGGCCGCCTGTGTCGCCGGCCGGCAGGCATTCCTCGCCGGCCGGATCCCGCGCCGGCTGTATGCCAGCGCCTCGAGCCCGGAGGAGGGGGCGATCGGCGGACCGGCCTGACGCCCCGCGTCGGCCGGTCTCGTGCGGTGCTCGTGTCGCCATGCTCGCCAAACGCATCATTCCCTGCCTCGACGTCGAGAAGGGGCGGGTCGTCAAAGGGACGCGGTTCCTGGAGCTCGTCGATGCCGGTGATCCGGTCGCGGTCGCGGCCCGGTACGAGGCCGAGGGGGCGGACGAGCTGGTGTTCCTCGACATCACGGCCAGCCACGAGGGGCGGGCGATCATGCTCGACGTGGTGCGGCGCGTGGCGGAGACGATCTTCATGCCATTCACCGTCGGCGGCGGGATCGCCACGCTCGACGACGCGGCACGGCTCGTGCAGGCGGGGGCCGAAAAGGTGAGCATCAACTCGGCGGCCGTCCGCACGCCGGAGCTGGTGACCGCGGTCGCCGACCGGCTGGGCAGCTGCGCCACCGTGGTCAACATCGACCCCAAGCGGGTCCAGCGTGACGGCCGCGAGGTCTGGGAGGTGTTCATCAACGGCGGCCGTGTGCCGACGGGGCTGGAGGCGGTGGCCTGGGCCCGGCGGGTGGAGGAGCTCGGCGCCGGCGAGATCGTCCTCACCTGCATGGACCGTGACGGTACGCGGGACGGCTACGACCTGGAGATCACGTCCGCCGTCAGCCGCGCGGTGCGGATTCCCGTCGTGGCCAGCGGCGGGGCGGGGGTCCCGGAGCACCTCGCGGCCGCCGTGACCGAAGGCGGTGCGGACGCCGCGCTGGCCGCTGGCATCTTCCACTTCGGGGAGTGTACCATCCGCGAGGTCAAGGAACTGTTCGCCCGCCGGGGAATCCCGGTTCGCATGCCGCCCCGCTGACACGCCGTCCGCGTTCCCACGCCCCACCCATGGCCACGATCGACCCGTCCATCGCGTCCCCCGCCGCCGCCCCCCCGGCGGCGCCCCCCGGGCAGCGGCTGGAGATCGACCGGTTTTTTGAGGCCCTCGTCAAACTCGAGGGCAGCGACCTGCACATGAAGGTCGGGCAGCCGCCGTTCATCCGCGTCAAGGGATCGCTGCAGCCCTTGAAGAGCCCGCGGATCGACGACGAGCACATGCGCCGGCTCTGCCTGCCGATGCTCGACGAACGGCGCCGGCGGATCCTCGACGCCGACGGGGGCTGCGACTTCGCCTACGTGACCACGGTGGATGGCGTTCGCTGGCGGTTTCGCGTCAACCTGCTCCACCAGCAGGGCTCCCTCGGCGTCGTCGCCCGGCGGGTCAACAACCGGATCCCCGACTTCAAGGGGCTGTTCCTGCCGCCGGCCATCGAGCGGCTCTGCCAGTTCGACCAGGGGCTGATCCTGCTCGCCGGCGTCACCGGGTCGGGCAAGAGCACGACGATCGCCTCGATGCTCAACTACATCAACCAGAGTTACCGCAAGCACATCCTCACGCTCGAGGACCCGATCGAGTTCGTGTTCACGGAGGACAAGTGCCTGATCAACCAGCGTGAGATCGGCCAGGACGTCAAGGACTTCGCGGTCGGCATGAAGCATGCGGTCCGCGAGGATCCGGACATCATCCTCGTCGGCGAGATGCGCGACGAGGAGACGTTCATGACGGCGATCCACGCCGCCGAGACCGGCCACCTCGTGTTCGGCACGATCCACGCCTCGAGCGCCGCGACGACGATCACCCGGATCCTCGACCTGTTTCCCGAGGAGATGCACCAGGCCCTGCGCAGCGCCATCGCCTTCAACATGAAGGGGATTGTGGCCCAGAAGCTGATCCGCTCGATCAAGCCCGGCGTCAGCCGGGTGCCGGTGGTGGAGATGATGTTCTTCGACGTCATGGTGCGGAAGCACGTGCTCGAGGGGGAGGATCACATGCTCCCCGACCACATCCGCAAGTCGCACCGCGACGGGATGCAGGACTTCACGATGAGCCTCAAGAGCCTCCTCGACCAGGGGCTGATCGACCGCAACGACGCCCTCGAGATCGCCCCCAACCGCGAGGCCCTGATGATGGCGATCAAGGGCATCGGGGTGTCCTGATGCAGCGGCTGCGCACATCGTCGCCGGCCCGTGGTCTGGCGTGGGGCCTGCTGGCCGCCGCGCTGCCGGCCCGTGCCTTGGCCGCCGACGCCTGGCCGCAGGTCGGGCCGGATGGCTGGGCCGGCCGTGGCGCCGGCGGCGGCATCGGCCTCGTGGGCCTGGCCTGCTGGTGGCTGTGCGTGCTCGGCTGGACGGCCACGGTGGACTGGCTGGGCCGCCACAGTCGCCGGCGCGGGGACCGGCCCGCCTTCTGGGCGACGGTGGCCACGCTGCCGTTCCTGGCCACGGCCCTGCTCGCCTGGTGGATTCCCTCGCTGCTCGCCGGGCTGTCGCTGATGGTCATCGCCTGGCTGGCGCCGGTCGTCGCCTACGCGATCATCGGCAACAAGGGGCGGCCGGAGTCGGAGCAGCTGCTGACGGTGGGGCACGCCCGGCGGCTGCTGGCCGACTGGTTGGCGCCCTTGGGCCTCAAGATCGCCGTGGCCGAGTCGGGGGAGATCTTGCCCGTCGTCCAGATGGAGGCGACCGGCGGCCGCGACGCCGCCGAGAACGAGGCCCGCAAGAAACGGGCCGCCGAGACGGCGGGATTCGAGCGGGCCCGGAAAATCCTCCTCGACGCCGTCGTCGGCCGGGCGACGTCGGTGCTCGTGGGGCCCGACCCGCAGGGCATGGTCGTGCGGCAGGAGGTGGACGGAGTCTGGGAGAAGCCGCGGGTCTGCCAGCCGCCGAAGAAACGCAGCGAGAAGGAAACCTGGGTCGATGCCCCGCAGCCGACGCAGGACGAGGCCCGGGCGGTCATCGAGACGCTGGCGGCGATCGCCGGCATCGATGCCGCGGCCCCAACGGCGAAGCCGGGCCTCTTTTCCCTGCTCGTGGACGGCAAGCCGCGGACCTGCAGGCTGCTGCTGCGCCGGTCGGAGACCGGCCGGCAGGCCGTCGTGCAGATCGAGAAACCCGCCGAACTCTTCAAGCAGCTCCCCGACCTCGGCATGCCGGCCGACATCGCCAGCCGGCTGGCGGAGCTGCTCGCGGTGGAGAAGGGGCTGATCGTGGTCTCCTCCGCCACCGGGGGCGGCCTGACGACGACCTTCGACCTCGTCCTGCAGACGGCGGACCGGCTGCTCCGCGACTTCGTTTCGATCGAGGACGCGGCCAACCCGCCGCGGGAGATCCAGAACGTGAAGCCGTTCCGGTTCGATACCCGCACCGGCGTGACGCCGGTGGACGCCGTCGCCACGGCGCTTCGTGAGTATCCCCGGGTGCTCGTCACGCGCGACCTGACCGACGCGCCGCTGGCGCTGGAACTGGCCCGGCTGGCCGACGACAACCAGCTGGTGATCGTGAGTATGAAGGCCGGCGACGCCCTCGATGCGGTGGCCCGGCTGCTCGCCCTGGGCGTGCCCCGGGATTTGCTCGCTCGGACCCTCGTCGGCTCCCTGTCGCAGCAGCTCGTCCGCCGGCTCTGCCCGCGCTGCCGGGTGGACTACCCGACGCCGGGCGAGCTGCTCGCCCGGCTGAAGAAGACGCCGGAGCAGGTGCCGCACCTGCGCCGGCCGTCGCCGGACGGCTGCCGGGCCTGCAAGGGGACCGGTTACCTCGGCCGGACCGCGATCTTCGAGCTCGCCTCGGGCGCGCACCTGCGGCAGGCGATCGCGGCCCGGGCCGATCAGCAGATCATGCGGCAGGCGGCTGCCAAGGACGGCATGCAGCGGATGCGCGAGGCCGGCATGGCCCTGGTCGTCGAGGGGGTGACGTCGATGGAGGAGATGCAACGGGTGTTCGCCGCCGCGCCGCGGCCCCCCGTCCCCGGGGGCAGCCGACCATGATCGTCAACCTCATCCTGCTCGCCGTGCTGGCCGTCGTCGCCTTCGCGCTCTGGAGGCAGGGGGCGTGGGCGACGATGCTCATGCTGCTCAACATCCTCGCCGCCGCCACGCTGGCGACGGCCTGGTACGAAACGCTGGTCGTGATGATCGAACCGGTGGTCCCGACCTACACCTACCTGCTCGATTTTCTCTGCGTCTGGGGGGTGTTCAGCCTGTCGTTGCTCCTGCTGCGCGAATTTTCCGAGAAGGTGTCGCGGGAGCGGGTCAGGCTGCGCAAGCCGGTGGAGCTGTTCGGTACGCCGCTACTGGCGATCGTCGCCGGCTGGATCATGGTGTGCTTCACCGCGATGACGCTGCACGTCGCCCCGCTGCCGCTGGACATGGTGCAGGCGACCCCGGAGGCGCGGATGTTCTTCGGCCTCGCCCCCGACCGGAAGTGGCTCCAGTGGGTGCGCAACTCCTCCCGCTTCGGCCCCTTCGGCCGGCCGGCGCATGCCTTCGACGACGCGGCGGTCGAGGCCGGGGCCGGTGGCGACTTCATCATCCGCTACCACGAGCGCCGCAAGAAGCTGGCGTCCGAGGAAGCGCTGCGGGTTAATGCACCGTGAACGGGGGCCGGCATGACCGCTCCACTGCCGACCGCGCCGAACGGCGCCCGTGCTGAATCGGACGACTATCGCCCGGTGAGCCGACTGGCGGTGGCCGCGGTTGGCCTCGGTGCCTGCTCCGCCGCGGCCCTCCTCCATCCGCTCTGCTGGGCGTTGCCGCTGGTGGCGGCCGCCGTGGCGGTCGCGGCGCTGGCCGACGTCCGCCGCAACGGCCGGGCCGGCGGGCTCGCGGCGAGCGCCGGACTGGCGCTCGCCGTCGGCTTCGGGGCCCAGGCCGTGAGCCATGCGGCGGTGCAGCGGCTGCTCGCCGAACGGCGGGCCGTGGCCGCGGCCCGGATGTGGATCGACGCGGTCCGCGAAGGCCGGCCCGCCGATGCCGCGGCGATGACCGGCGGCGACGCCGGCGCCGATGCGGCCGCCGTCGATGCCGCGGTGCAGGGGATCCAGGCCTGCGGTGCGCCGGGCGCCGTGGTCGCGACGCGGGCCGCGCCGGATGGTGAATCGGCCGGCGCGTGGCGGGTGGTCCTCGCGGTTCGCCCCTGCGACGCCGGGGGCGAGGTCGAGGTGACCATGCGGCTCGGCGTGATGCCGATCCCGGGCCGCGGCGGCGAACGCTGGCTCGTCACCGACGTGCGGACCGGTCCGCGGCCCTGATGCCGACGGCGTCGCCTGATACGGCTCACGCTTGAAACGTGCGCGGTTCGCTGGTCGGGGGTACCCATGCCCCATCGCC
>JBIKKQ010000190.1:0-6515 GCA_044360305.1 Pirellulales bacterium | reverse complement strand
GCCGCCCCGCGAGCCGCAGGCCCTCGAAGGCCTGCGGGCTGGTCACCTCGTGGACCAGATGCCGGTCGATGTACAGGATCGGCAGTTCGCCGGGGGGCGTGCAGACGACGTGGTCGTCCCAGATCTTGTCGAGGAGCGTGCGCGGCGTGGGCATCGGGGGGTTGGCTGGTCGGCGATCGGCAAAAACCCCAATGTAGCGGCCGGCCGGCCGGGTCGCCAGCCGCCGCCGCCGGCCCGGCCCGTCAGCCGGCCCGCTGCATCACCAGCCGAGCGGCCAGTTCGTCGAGCCGCGGTTTCGGCAGCAGCGTCCAGGCCGATCCGCGGGCCGAACGCGGCTCGACGAACACCCTGGTGCCCGCGGTCGTGAGCCGTTGCAGGAAGAACCAGCAGCGGTCGAGCTGCCGCTCGTCGCCGTCGGCGGCGATGAGCACGAGGTCGAACGGGGCGAGGTGATTGCAGACCCGCGACAGCGAGGTGTCCACGTTGCCCGGCACGAGCTGGATGCGGGCCTTGCGGCTCAGCGTGCGATGCGCCTCCTTGAGGGTCACCCCGGGAGGATCGCTGGGAAGCCGCCCCTCGAACCGGTCGAGGCCGACGTAGTGGACCGTCGCCGGATCGAGCCGGGACCCGACCGCCCGCAGCAGTCGCTGCGTGCGGACGAGCGTGCCGAGGCCGATCTCCAGGATCCGCTGCGGCGGCGCGCGAAGCACGGACCGGTACACGACCCGCTCGCCGGCCGGCCGGGAGAGCCGGGTCAGCCACGTCGATTCGAGGAAGCCGAGCCTGGACACGGAGACTCCGTCGTCGGGAGACGTGCCGGCGGGGCGGGCCGCGCCCGCCATTCCGGCTCTGCGGGAGGATCGGCGGCGGGCGGCCATTCTCTGCATCGCCGCCGGCCGCGGCCGTCAGACCTTGCCTGGTCGGACCCGCCTGCGGGCCGTTCAGCGCCGGATCTTCGCCAACGCCGCGGCCGCCGCCTGGCGCACGCCCCGCGACTGGTCGTCTTCGGAGACGAGCTCCAGGATCGGGATCGCGGCCTTGGCCAGGGGGCCGATGTCGCCGAGGGCCACCGCCGCCTCGAGGCGGACGATCTCGCGGTCGGCCCGCAGGGCCTTCCGCAACAGCGGGACGGCCGCCGCCTCGAGCTCCGCATCGGCCGGGGAGATCTTCAGCGCCGCCCAGACCGCGACCGTCGCCATCAGTTCATCGGCCGACTTCTCCAAGGCCCGGAGTTCGTCGAGCGCGGGCTTCGCTTCGGGGCCGATCGATCCGAGGGCGTACGCCGCCGGATACCGGTTTTGAGCCGGCATCGTCTCGTCGGCGAGAAGTTTGCGCAGCGCTGGGACGGCGGGGGCCGCGTCGGCGCCGAGCGCCGACAGGGCCACGGCGGCCTCGGTTCGGCAGACGGGATCGGCGTCGTCGACCGCCTTGACGAGGTCGTCGAGTGCCGGCTTCGCCGCCGGACCCATCTCGCCAAGGATTTCCATGGCGGTCAGGCGGACCGCCGGGTCGGCGAGTTTGGCCCGCAGCGCATCGACGGCCGTGGAGCCGAGTCGGATCAGTCCCGCACCGGCATTGAGGACGACCTGCCGATCCTGGTCGGTGATCAGGCCGACGAACAGGTCGGCCATCTTCTTCTTTTCGTCTTCATCGAGGCTGCCGGCCATGTCGGAGAGACCGTTGACGGCCCCCTCGCGGATGCGGGGATTGTCGCTGGCGAGGCCGGCGGTGAGCCTGGCGATCGCATCCTCGCGCAGTGACCGGTCCCCGGGATTGATCTTCGCCCGGGCCCAGGTGGCCACGGCGGCGAGGAACGGATCGGCGTCACGGGCCGCGGCCTGCAGCGGTTCGTCCGCTTCCTTGGCGCGAATCTTTCCCAGGGCGAACGCGGCCGGGAACCGCAGCGCCTTGTCGGGCGACTGGAGGAGTTTCAGGATCGCCGGCGTCGCGGGCCCGGCCTTCTCGCCGATCGCGGCCAGGGCGAGCACCGCCTGGATCTGCTCGTGGATCTCGGCCTCGGCGAGGAACTGGGCCAGCGGCAGCGTGGCGGCCGCGGCCTCCTCGCCGACTTCGGCGAGGCCGATGGCGGCCCAGTAGCGGGCCTTGGGATTCTTGAGCGCCTCGAGGAGCACCGGCACCGCCAGTTCGTCCATGTCGGCGAGCGTGTGGAGCGCCGGAATGACGACCGAGGGATCGCTGTCGGAGAGCTGCTTGGCGAACAGCGGGGCGAGGACGTCGGGAGCCGGGTTCAGGGCCTTGAGGCCGCGGATCGCCGCCCGGCGGGCCCGCGGATCGGCGTGGACCGTGGTCTTCGACAGGGCGGCGAACGCCGCCGCGTAGTGGCCGGCATCGGCGGGCGTGATCGTCTTCGCGTCCTCGTCGGCGCGGATCATGCCGATGGCCGAGGCCGACTGGGTCACGACGAGCGGGTCGTCGTCGTCGAGCAGGCCGACGAGCACCGGAATCGTCGCCACCGCATCCTCGCCGATCATGCCCAGTGCCCGCGCGGCGTGCCAGCGGACGCGTTGATCCTCGTCCTTGGTGGCCGCCACGAGGTCGTCGATGGCCGGTGCGGCGTTTTGGCCAAGATCGGCGATCGCATCGACGGCCGCGACCCGGGCCTCGGCGTTGGTGGCGGCCTTGAGCGCGGCCTGCAGGGCCTTCAGGCCGGTGGCTGGTTGCAGGGCCGCCGGAGGCTGTGCAGTGGCAGCGGGCGTGGTCGCGGCTGGAGCGACCGGCGGCTTCGCCGGGGGCTGCTGTGGGGAGCAGGCCGTCATCACGACGACCGCGACGAGGAGCGATCCGAGCAGGACGCGACGCATGCAAATCCTCCGCCTGATTATGCGGGATCGGTCGGACGTGGCGGGCTGCGGGCCATCCGCAACGGGGGACGCGGGCCGACCGGAAACTCCCCGATCCCTCGTTTCGAGAGTATACTCCAGAAAATGTTCGGGCGACGGTCGGTGGAGGATCCGGTCCTCCGCCTGGCGGCCCGGCGATACGACCCCCGAGGGATATGACATGACCTCCCGGTTCAGGGCCACTGCCCGAGCGTCCGCCCGCTTCATCGGCCGGTCGGCCGCGGTTCTCGTCCTCTGTTCGGCCCCGCTGACCGCGTCGGCCCAGTGGGGTGGCGGCGGCTGGGGCTACAACCGCGGCGGCTACGCCTCGACGGCCCAGCAGGCCGCGGCCTACGGGATGTCGGAGATGATGCGGGCCCAGGGCTACGAGAACCTGCAAAACTCCCAGGCCGCCATCAACTGGGAGCAGGCCAAGACGCAGGAGATCCAAAACCGGCTCCGCTGGACGGAGACCTACTTCGAGATGCGGAAGGTCAACCGCGAGGCCCGGGCCGCGGAGAACGGCCCGCCGGTCACGAAGGAGCAGGCGATCAAGATGGCGAAGGACAACGCCCCGCGCCGGCTCGTGTCCACCGAACTCGACCCGGTGACCGGCCACATCGGCTATCCGCCGGTGCTCATGGACGAGCCGTACGCCGACTACCGGACCCGGCTCGACAAGCTCTTCGCCCAGCGGGCCTCCAGCGGTGGGAGCATGCCCTACAGCGACTACCGGGCGATCCAGACGACCGTGACGGAATTCATCGACGTCCTCAAGTCGCGGGTCAAGGACTATCCGGCGGGCGACTACGGTCGGGCCCGGACGTTCCTCGACAGCCTCGCCCACGAGGCGCGGCAGCCGGCGGGCTGAGCGTCACGCCGACCCCATCACCGCTCCTCGAGGGCCGGTCCCCAGGTGGCCGCACCGGCGGTTGGCGGCAAGGGGACGATCGAGATGTCCTTGAACTCGACCGTCAGCGTGCCGCCGCCGTGCACCTGCAGGCCGATCCGGCCGTCGAGCGGAATCGCGGGATCCTGCTCGGTGTAATCGAGGGCCGGGATGCCGTTGATCCACGTCTGGATCCGCGGCCCCTCGGTGCGGATCCGATACTCGTTCCAGTCGTCCGGCCGCACGCCCGCTGCAGCCCGGGCATCGACCGGTTCGGCGATCACCTTCTTGCGGCGCGACTCGTCGTACAGCTTGCCCCACCACTTGTCGCCGGCGTCCACCTGGTAGCCGATCATCTCGTGGCTCTTGGGAGCGCGGACGCTGCGAATCTGGACGCCGGAGTTCACGAAACCCTTGTGACCGCGGATCCGGAGTGCGAGCCGGAGGTCGAAATTCTGGAACGATTCCCGCGAGCAGATGAACGTGTTGTGCGGCACCGGCTCGGTGGGCGAGCCGCCGACGATCGCCCCGTCGGCCACCTTCCACCAGCGGTCCTCACCCGCGCGGACCTGCCAGCCTTCGAGGCTCCGGCCGTCGAACAGCGGCCGGGAGGCCGGTTCGGCCCCCCCTGCCCCGCGGCACCATGGGCCGAGGAAGGCGGTGCCTAGGAACCCAGCCCCGAGGGCGACGGTCCCCAGGCAGGTGCGGCGGGAAACGGCCACGATCGTCGCGGGGGGTGAAACGGGCATTGAATGCTCCTCAACGGCGGGCGGTTTGGGAATTCGCGTGCGATCAGGTTCCGAGCCCGATCAGAACTTCGTTTTGGATATATCGCCGCCGGGCAGTTCGAGCAAGCCGCCGGATCAGACGATCTGCCGCGACACCTGCACGGTGACTTGCTGCAGGTAGATGCGCGTCTGCCCCTCGAAGCCGGAATCCGTTCCGAGGAAGAGCCATAGCCGTCCCTGGGCGTCCGCGACGACATCGACTTCGTGGGTGACTTCACGGACGATGGACACATAGGGACTGCCCGCCCCCGCGTCAGGTTGCAGGCCGTTGGCGATGTTCCCGGCCACGGAAGCCGCCCTGCCTCCCAGTGCCTGGTCGCCCTTGTCGACGTTGAGCCGCAACGAGTTCTGTTCGTCGGTCACCGCGATGGGCTCGACGGTGCTGCCACCAGCCTTGAGGAAGACAGACTCACCCGGGGCGCCACCGACGCCGGCCGCGTTACTGGGCGCGTTCGATGCCAGCGTGATCGAGTAGCGAAGGCGGTACGAACCGTTCGGCACGATCCCGAAAGCCGAATCGAGCTGCCGCTTTACGTACATGAACAGGTCGTCTGATCGGTTCGTTCCCTGGAGCATGTAGCCCGTTCCGGGCCCCACCTCCGCGGGCAACGGCCGCAGCCCCGAATCGAGTTCGTAGATCGAACGGTCGCCGGAAGGCAGGTCGGCGACATCGGACACCCAGCCGCCGGTTCCTTGTCGGAAGTCCGTGGTCAGCGTCACGGAGTCGGCGCCGGGCACCTGCCGGGCGATGGCGATCCGCTGCGGCAGCCGCCCGATGTCCGCCGATGCCGGCAGCGTCGTCTGCTTGCCTCCGGACAGCGACGTGTTGAGCCGCACGCCCCGCGCCATGCCGCCACCGTTCCGCACGGTGAAGATCGCGGCCTCATCAACCGCGGCGGCGACGACGGCGGCGGCCCTGTTCAGAAAGGCGGCGAACGCGGCATCGCGGACGAAGCTTTGCCTGCCCTGGGAGCTCGTCTCATACCGCCATGTTTCCACCCGCGACCTGCTGCCGACACCGCCGGACACGAGGATCCGATCGGCCATGCCTCCAGCCCCCGGCAACCGGGCTACGAACACGCCGCTGGCGGCGGTCGCGGAGAGTGGATTGAACGTGGCGATTCGGGGGGTGGTCACTGGCACCGCGTCGTGCGCCACGACGGTGGCCGGCATGCCCGGCCTGCTGCTGACGAGGATCTCAAACACGCCGTCCGGCGCCGCCGCCGTGACCGCGCCGCCCGAGAACGTGCCGATGTCGGCCGTCGTCAGCCGCGCACCTCTGACGAACCGTGTCCCGAATGGCTGGAACTGGCGGACCGCCACATCGGCCACCGGATTGGCCGCGCCGGTCGTGACAGCGAAGACCCGCACGAGACTGCCCTGGGTCTCCTGCGCCGCCACGATGTCGATCCGGCCGGGTGCCGTCACCGGACCGGCCGCCACCTCCACGCCGCCGAGGAACCGATCGCCGAATGGCCGCGTTCGGTAGGCAGGCAACTCGATGCCGGTGTGCGTGAACACCCGGATCTCACCGACGCGGCCCGGCCCCGGGGCCACGAGGATCTCGTCGATGCCGTCACCGGTGACGTCAGCTCCGAACACCCGCACGCCGCCGCGAAACGACGACTCGTAAGCCAGGAACCGGACTCGTTCCGCGCCCGTCGCGGGGTCGAGGACCTGCACCACAGGTTGCCCAGCATCGCTGCCGAGGATGACGGCCGGGTTGGCCGGCGGGAACCCTACGTTCGCGAGGGCCAGCCGCGGTTCGAGGCGTTCGACCGCCACCGACGATGCTGCCCTCGCAGCCCGGCGCCCGCTGCGGCGCGAAACCGCGAGACGCGGCGTGCGGCAGCGAAGGAAGTCGTCGGACGGAGGACGGATCATGGTCATCATGCAACCCTCACACGGGAGCGAACGATACAGGCAGGGCCCCGAGCGAGCCCGCGGCGGAGCGTATGACTGCCGCTGAGGACGATCAACGGCACTTCGGCGAGCTTT
>JBIKKQ010000189.1:0-6549 GCA_044360305.1 Pirellulales bacterium | reverse complement strand
TCTTCTACTTTGGCCATCCGGCGGTCTTCTACGTCAACAAGCTGACCGCCGGCCGGTTCATCCCGCGCCGCATCGACCCGCGGCTGGAGGCGATGCTCGCCGTCGGCGTGGACGAGATGTCGTGGGACGACCTCAACACCGCACACTACGACTGGCCGGCCGTGCAGACCGTCCGCGACTACCGGGCCGCGGTCCGCGAGCTCGTGGACGGCTTCATCCAGTCGATGCCTCTCGAACTGCCGATCGGCTGGAACTCGCCGGCCTGGTTGATCCTGATGGGCATCGAGCACGAGCGGATCCACCTCGAGACATCGTCGGTGATCATGCGGCTCCTGCCGCTGGCCGAGCTCCGGCACGGCGCCGAGCTGACGGCGGCGGAACGCCGGCTCTGGGCCGGCTGCCCGACGACCGGCCCCGCACCCGGCAACGCCTGGCTTCCCGTGCCGGCCCAGACCGTCCGGCTCGGCAAGCGGGCCGACGACCTGACCTACGGTTGGGACAACGAATACGGCGTCGAGGAGGTGGACCTGCCCGCGTTCCGCGCCGCCCGTCAGCTCGTGTCGAACGCCGAGTTCCACGAGTTCGTCGTCGCCGGCGGCTACGGCGACGAGTCGCTGTGGACCGACGAGGGCCGCGGCTGGCTGCGGTACACGCGGGCCGGGCACCCGAGGTTCTGGCGCCAGACGGCGGATGGCTACGTGCAGCGGAACCTGCTGGAGGAGATTCCCCTGCCGCTCGATTGGCCGGTCGAGGTGAACTGCCTCGAGGCCCAGGCCTACTGCCGCTGGCTCGCCGGGACCACGGGGGAGAACGTCCTCCTCCCCACCGAGGCCCACTGGCACGCCCTGCGCCGGCTGGTGCCGGGCGACCAGCCGACCTGGGACCGGGCACCGGGCAACATCAACCTCGCCCACCATGCCTCGAGCTGCCCGGTGAACGCCTTCCCGCAGGGGGATTTTTTCGACGTCGTCGGCAACGTCTGGCAGTGGACGCGGACGCCGATCATGCCCTTCAAGGGCTTCGAGGTCCATCCGCTGTACGACGACTTCTCGGTGCCGACGTTCGACGGCCGCCACAACCTGATCGTGGGCGGCTCGTGGATCTCGACGGGCAACGAGGCCCTGGCCAGCGCCCGCTACGCCTTCCGCCGTCACTTCTTCCAGCATGCCGGCTTCCGCACGATCGTCGAGGAGCCGGGGAACGAGGCGGCCACGGCCGGGGCCAGGCTGTACGAGACCGACCAGCTCGTGACCCAGTACCTCGACTTTCACTACGCCCCGGACACGATCCTCGGCGTGCCCAACTTTCCCCGTGCCTGCGTCGAGGCGGTGCTGCCGCACGTGCCGTCCGACATGCGCCGGCGCTGCCTCGACATCGGCTGCTCGGTGGGCCGGTCCGCGTTCGAGTTCGCCCGCCATTTCTCCCACGTCGATGCCCTCGACTTCTCGGCCCGGTTCATCCAGTCGGGCGTCCGCCTCCAGCAGGGTGACGAGGTGCTGTACGAGATCCCGACCGAGGGGGAGCTGACCGTCTCGCGGGCCGTCGCCCTCGACCGGCTCGGCCTCGCGGACGTCGCCGGGCGGGTCGCCTTCATGCAGGGGGATGCCTGCAACCTGAAGCCGATCTACACCGGCTACGACCTCGTCTTCGCCGGCAACCTCATCGACCGGCTCTACGATCCGCGGCTGTTCCTCGATCTCGTCGGCGACCGGATCGTTCCTGGCGGCCTGCTCGTCCTCACCAGCCCCTACACCTGGCTGGAGGAGTACACGCCGCGGGACAAGTGGCTCGGTGGCCGGCGCGAGCATGGCGAGCCGCTCGACACGCTCACCGGCATCGAGCGGATCCTCGCCGGTCGGTTCACCCTCGAGCATCGGGCCGACATCCCGTTCGTGATCCGGGAGACGGCCCGCAAGCACCAGCATTCGCTGGCCGAGATGACCGTTTGGCGCCGGCGGCCGGGCTGACCTGCTACACTTTCGGTCAGGGGGCCGTGGGCAGGGCCACCGCGTCGGAATGCTGCGCATGTCATCCGGAACCACGTTCGACCCGAGCCGCGAGTGGCTCGGCATCGACGCCGTCGATCTCGCCGATCCGAGGCTGGTGCTCGGCCTGTCCGCCGCCCCGCTCGACCGCGAGACGGTCAGCCGGGCGGCCGACGAGCGGCTGGCGAGACTCCGCGGCTTCGACCCGGGCCCGTTCACGATCGCCCACGGGGCGCTCGTGAAACGGGTGGAGCAATGCCGTGATGAACTCCTCGCCTCGTTGCCGGCGCAGCCCCGAAGCGGCTTCGCGCCCCCTCCCCCTCCCGGCGCGGTGTCGCGGCCGCCGTTCGTGCCCGCCCCGGCCGGCGTCCGCCCACCGCCGCCCGCGCCGCAACGCGTGCCGGCGCCGCCCCCCGCCCCGACTGCGCGGCCAGCCGCCGGCGCCACGGTGTCTGCTGCGCCTCAACGGCCCACCGCGCCGATCGCCCAGCCCGCCGGTCCATCGCGCCGACGAACCCGCTGGCTGCCGCTGCTGACGCTGCCGATCCTCGCCGCGGGGCTGTTCGCGTTCCGCGACCGGCTGCTGCCGCAGCGCGACCGGCTGATCGCAGCGGCCCGCGACGGGGCCGAGCAGTTCAGCGAAATGATCGCGCCGAGCCAGCCGGCGGCCCCCGCGGAGACGAGTCCCCCCGTGCCGCGCCCCGTGCCTCCCGACCAACCGCCAACCCGGCCGAAGATGGTCGAAGAGCCGCCGCAAAACGTTCCGCCGACCGGGCCGACGGAACCCGCCGGCGACGCACCCGACACGGCTCCGCGGCCGCCGCTCCAGGCACCCCGGGATCCGCCGCCCCCCGCCGACGGCGCAACGCGGCCCACCGAAACCGTGCCGACGCGGCGGGAACAGCAGCCTCCGCCCGTGGATGCGGCCCGACTCGATGAACTGCTTGGCGCCGCCCGAACCGCCCTCGTGGCCGGCGACTTCGACCGGGCGGAGTCATCGCTGGCACGGGCGCGCGATGCGGCCGGCACCGGGCCCGCGGCCGACCGCGTGGCCGGCTGGGAACAACTCGTCCAGCACGCCCGCCGGTTCGCGTTCTTCCGGGGCAAGGCGCTGGCGGCTGCCGCGGGGCGCGATTTCGACGTTGGTGACAAGCGGATTTCGGTCGTCGAGGTGACCGACCGGCAGTTCATCTTCCGCCACGAAGGCTCCAACCGGCGGCTGCCGATCGACGAGGTTCCGGAGGCGATCGTGATGACGCTCACCAAGAAGTGGTTCGCGGCCGGAGGCCAGCCGGCGAACCACCTGTTCATCGGCGCCCGCTACCTTTCCCGCCCCGAGCCCGACGCGACGGCGGCCCGCAAGGCATGGCTGGCGGCGCAGCAGGGGGGTGAAGACGTATCCCTGCTGCTGCCGCTACTCGACGACCCGCTGCTCGTCGCCGGCCAAGCCGGTCGCCGCTGACGCCCGCGGCCTTCTCAGTAGATCGCCGCGAGGATCGGCAGCAGTTCGTCGGCCGTGAGCGGGACGGGATTGCCGCGCATGCTGCCGCCGCCGGAATTGGCCGCCAGCCAGCCGATGCGGTCGCAGTCGAGGCCGAGATCCCGAAGCCGTGCGGGCGCACCAACCGCGGCACAGAGTGTCTCGATCCGCGCGACGAACGCGTCCGCGGCCGGCCCGTCGGCGGCCGGCGCCCCGGGATCGATCGCCCGCTCCAGCCGGGCGAGGTCGTGCTCTGCGACCCGGCGGTTGACCCGCACCGCCACCGGCAGCAGGGCGGCACAGGCGGCGCCGTGGGCGGCACCGCACTCGACGCCGAGCGCCGCCGCCACGCCGTGGGCCATGCCCAGCCCCGAGTTCGCCAGCGCCATGCCCGACACCAGCGCGCCGTGGGCGAGCGCGGCCCGGGCGTCGAGGTCGCATGGATCGGCGACGGCCCGCGGCAGGGCCGAGATCGCGCCGGGCAGGGCTTCCAGCACCAGCGCCCGGGGCAATGGCCGGGCGAACCGGGAGATGAACGACTCGACAAGCTGCGTGATGCAGTCCAGACCGGCGGCGACCGTCGTGCCGCGGTCGCAGGTCAGCGTCAGCGCCGGGTCCACGATCGCCGCCCGCGGCACGAGCAGCGGGCTGCGCAGACTGCGCTTGAAGCCGCGCCGCGGACAGGAGATGACCGCGTTGCGCGTCGCCTCGGCACCGGTGCCGGCCGTGGTCGGCACGGCGACCAGCGGCAACGCGGACCGCCGCAGCGGCAGGCCGCGGCCCACGCCCTCCAGCCGATCGACCACGGCGGCGTCGAGGTCGGTCTCGTCGTCGCCGACGTCGGTGACGAGCCCGGCGATCGCCTTGCCGAGGTCGATGGCGGAGCCGCCGCCGATCGCCACCACCACGACGCCGTCGCGCGGCTGGCGCAACTGGCGTGCGAGGACGCCGACGACGTCGGCGACGGTCGGCTCGCCGCGGGCCGTCGCCACGAGCGTCGCCGCGACCCCGGCCGCGGCCAGCGCCGCCATGACGCCGCCCTGCCCCCCCGCCGCCTCCAGACCGCGCGGGCTGGCCACGATCCACGCCCGGCCGCCGAGCGCGGCCACCGTCGGCCCGAGGTCGGCGATCCGGCCCGCGCCGAAGAGGATTGTCGGCGGACAGCGGAACTCGTAGGCCGCGACGCCGCCGCCACCGTCCGTCGTCGCCCCGTCCATGGTTTGCTCGCTGCCGGATTGGCCGGAGGAATGGACCGCCCGCGGCCGGCCCCGTAGGCTGTCGAGCATTCCACGTCCGGCCCCCGGCCGCAACCGACCCGCACGATCCCCGATGATCACCCTGCCCCAGTCGCTGCCGATCACGCCGTGCACGGCACCCGTGCGCGGCAGCGTCCGGCCCCCCGGCTCGAAGAGCATCACCAACCGGGCGTTCGTCTGCGCGGCGCTGGCCCGCGGTCCCAGCGTGCTCAGCGGCGTCCTCGACAGCCAGGACACCCGCGTCATGGCCGCCGGCCTCGCCGCGCTCGGCATCCCCGTGGCGGCCGACTGGGAGGCGGGCACCGTCCGCGTTGCCGGCGCCGGCGGCGCGATTCCCGCCGCAACCGCGACGATCGACTGCGCCGCCAGCGGCACGACGATGCGGTTCCTGTCGGCGGTCTGCAGTCTCGGCAACGGCGTCTACCGGCTCGACGGCACGCCGCGGATGCGGCAGCGGCCGATCGACGACCTGCTGGAACCGCTCCGCGGCCTGGGCATCGAAGCCGTGGCCGAGAGCCCGGGCGGTTGTCCGCCCGTCGTCATCCGCTCCCGCGGCCTGCCCGGGGGCCGGATCGCCGTCCGCGGCACGACCTCCAGCCAGTTCGCCAGCGGCCTCGCCCTCGCTGCTCCATGCGCCGCCAGCGAGACGACGATCGAATTCACCGGCCGGCTCGTGTCGCTGCCATACCTGGAGATGACCCGCCGCGTGCTGGAGGCTTTCGGCGGCCGATGTCAGCCGACGACACCGCACACCTGGGTCATTCCCGCCACCGGCTACACCGGCCGCGACTACGCCATCGAACCCGATGCCTCCGCGGCGAGCTACTTCCTCGCCGCCGCCGCGATCACGGGGGGCTGCGTGCGGGTCGAGGGGCTGTCGCGGGCGAGCATGCAGGGGGACGTGGCCTTCGCCGACGCGCTGGCGCGGATGGGCTGTGGCGTGGACTGGCAGGAGCCCTGCGCCGCCGCCCCGCAGGGATCGGTCACGGTGTCGGGACGGGCGGAACGCGGCATCGACATCGACATGAACGCGATCAGCGACACGGTGCCGACGCTGGCGGCCGTGGCCCTGTTCGCCGCCACGCCGACCACCATCCGCGACGTCGCCCACATCCGCGACAAGGAAACCGACCGGATCGGCGACCTGGTGCGCGAACTGCACCGGCTGGGCTGCCGCGTCGATGAACGGCCCGACGGGCTGACCATCCACCCCGGGCCGCTGCACGGCGCGAGCATCGCCACCTACGACGACCACCGCATGGCGATGAGCATGTCGTTGGCGGGCCTGCGGATCCCCGGCGTCGTGATCGAGAACCCGGCCTGCGTCGGCAAGACGTTTCCCGGCTACTGGGACGTGCTCGCCGACCTCACGGCGGGCCGCTGCCCGCCCCCGGCCTGACCGGCCCGTGCCGCGTCAGCGGTCCGCATCGCCGACGACGCGGGCCGCGGCCTCCAGCAGCCTCTCCACGCGGGCGTCACGGTGGTCGGCCGGTTGCCGGGCGAGGTCGGGGTCGGTGGCGACGAACCCGCCACCGCAATGCTGGCAGTAGACCCGCTGCCCGAGCAGGCTGAGCCGCACGCGCAACTGACGGCCGCAGACGGGGCACGCCTGGTGGAAATGCACGGTCGCTTCGCTGTGGCTCATCGCTCGCCGACCCCTCCGTCGCTCCGATCACGCTTCCCGCGAAGTCGTTCCCGGCCGCCCGGGCTTCCCGGGTGCGACTGACCGACAGTTTACGGCTGTCCTCCCGCGCGGGCAATCGGGAGATGATGTGAAATCGATGAATTCGGCTCCGGGAAGCCTCCGCACCCCGGCCGATTTCGCTAT
>JBIKKQ010000041.1:0-22279 GCA_044360305.1 Pirellulales bacterium | reverse complement strand
TTCGTCTGGGCCGTGACCCACGGACGGATGATCGAGAGCAGCCTCGGGTATTTCCTCAATCCGCTCCTCAGCGTGCTCCTCGGCGTGTTCGTGCTCGGCGAGCGGCTGCGGCCCGCGCAGTGGCTCGCGATCGCCGTCGCCGCCACGGGGGTCGCCTGGCTGACGGCCCAGTACCGGCATTTCCCCTGGATCGCCCTGTACCTCGCCGTCACGTTCTGCCTCTACGGCCTCGCCAAGAAGCGGACCACCCTCAACGCCCTGTCCTCGCTTTCGGTCGAGACGCTGTTGATGCTCGTGCCGGCCGTCACGTTCCTCGCCGCGGAGCACCGGGCCGGCCGGGGCGCGTTCGGCAGCCTCGGGGGACGGGACGAACTGCTCATCGCCCTGTCCGGCGTGATCACGGCCGTGCCGCTGCTCTGCTTCGCGTCGGCGGCCCGCCGGATTCCGCTCTCGGCGATCGGGCTGATGCAGTACCTCGGCCCGTCGCTGCAGTTCCTGCTCGGCCTGTTCGTCTACGGCGAGCCGTTCGATGCCGGCAAGCTCACCGGGTTCGCGATCGTCTGGACGGCGCTTTTCATCTACGCGATCGACGGCCTCGGCCGGCTGTCGGCCGCCGTCCGCCGCCATGCCGTCAGTCCGCGATCCGCCGAAGCGTGAACCATCGGGCTCCCGAGCCCACGCGTTCGGCGGTCCCGTCAGGGAGTGGCCAGCTTGGCCGGCAGGGCGATCTTGGGGTTGGCCTTGAGGGCGGTGACGGCCGCCGGCGAGGCCTGCGCCAGGCCGGCCAGCGAGACCGGCCCCGGTGCCGGGGCGAGCGCCGCCGCGGCCTCGTCGGTGATCTCCTTCAGTCCGTCGAGCCTCAGTTCCCCCTCGTGGCCAGCGAAGGCCTTGGCCGCCACGGCCGAGAGGGACTGCAGGGCGGAGAGATCGATTTTTCCCTTGTGCGTGGCGAGGGCCAGGGCGACGTCGTCGGAGATGAAGCCCAGCTTGCGGAAGATCAGGTCGTCGGGCTGGGCGGCATACTTCGCCGCCACCGGCGCCGAGGTGAGCGCCCCCAGGCCGGGCAGGGGACTGAGATTCTCCTTGCACTCGGCGATCGCCTTGGCGACCTCTTCGGTGACCTCGACGACGCCGTTGAGCGAGCTGTGCGGTCCCTGCCGATAGCGGCGCAGGGCGGCCAGGGCCAGTTCTGGCGACGAGAGTTTCTTCAGGCCGTTGAGGTCGATCATGCGGGCCGGACCCGTCGTGATCTGCTTCGCGATCGCCGCGGCCGTCTCGGCGGAGAGTTCGGGGCCAAATAAACGAATGTCCATGATGCCGCTCCCCTTGGTGAGCGCGGCGGCCGCGGCGGGTGTCAGGGTCTTGAGGCCGAACAGTCGGACGTTGCAGAACGGCCCCGCCCAGGCCTCGGCCGCCTCGTCGCTGATCGAGCTCAAGTTGCCCAGGAAGATGTGGGTGCGTCCCGCCATGATCGCCGCCGCCGTGTCGGCGGGGAGTTCCGTCAGCCCCGCCGCGAAGTGGACATGATTCTTGAACTTCACACGGTTCTCGGGGGGGCAGAGCGCCTTGGCGATCTCGGCCGAGATGCTCGAGACGCCGCCGAGCGAGACGTACTCCTGCTGGCCCAGACGCTCGGCGAGGGGCAGCGACGTCAGCTCGCGCAGGTTGTTGAGAGCCAGGGGGCCCGGATGCCTGGCCAGGGCGGCGGCACTCTCGGCCGTGATGTCGGTGACGCCGAGGTCGAGGACCCCCGCGTGCGTCGTCAGCGCCTCCGCGGCCTCGAGGGTGATTGCATTGACGCCCACCGAGAGCCTCCCCTTGTGGGCCGCGAGGGCCTTGGCGACGGCCGGTGGCAGGGCGGTCAGCTTCGGCAGATCGAGTCCACCGGGGATCGCGGCCAGCAGGGCCGCCGCCTCGGGCGTCAACGCGGCCAGCGCCTCGAACCGGACGTCACCCTTGTAGCCGCCCAGCACCGCCGCCACGTCCGGAGACAGTTCCAGGACGGACAGGCGGATCGCATTGGGCCGCTTCACCAACTCCTGCGCCTGTTCGACGGTGAGCGTCTTGGCCCGGGCCGGATCGTCCCCCTGCCCGAGGCATCGGCCGGCCACGAGTCCACAGCCAAGCAACGTCAGCGCGAGCGT
The DNA here is from genome assembly GCA_044360305.1 of Pirellulales bacterium. GTDB lineage: Bacteria > Planctomycetota > Planctomycetia > Pirellulales > UBA1268 > QWPN01. The sequence goes on along the minus strand of JBIKKQ010000041.1, from coordinate 20,135 downwards.
GCGGAAGATGCGACGGTCCATGGGGGCTCCTAGGACGTGGTACGTGTGCCGGACAAAGGCCGGCGGGTTGCTCGTGAACCGGACCGCAGCATACTTCGGCCGCGCGCGGCAGCAACCGGTCGGCCCGGGCTGGCACGGGCCGAACCGTCCGGCCGCCGGACTGGCGAGACGCTGCGGAAAGACGTCTGAGGACGTTCCTCTCCCCGGCCCCGTCCGGTGGCATCCCGTCAGTCTACGATCCGCCGCAGCGTCACCTCGACCTCCCCGTCGTTGTCGGCCAGCCCCGTCCAGTCGTCGGCGCAGCGCAGGAACAGCTGCCCATCCGCGGCGGCCGTGAACCGCTTCGCCACGCCGACGTGAAACGGCTCCTCGAGCGCGAACTCCGCGTCCCGAAAGACGACGGCCGTGAGCCGGCCGCGGCCGGCGCCGGACCCGTCGGCCGTCACCGGCTCGCCGGCGGCCGCGGTCCGCCACGTGCCGTCGGCAGCTGCCTCGTACGTCGCCCCGCGTTCCACCCGCAGCCCGCTCGCCTGCCAGCCGGCTCGGGCCCTGATCGCGGCCGTGACCCGGCCGCTATCCCCCTTGAGTGGACGGAACCGGGCCTTCCAAGGCCAGGCCACGAGGTCGGCGCGATAGCCGTTGCCGACGGCCCGCAGGAACTGGTCGTATTCAAAGGAAATCTCCCGGGCGACCGGGCCGTAGACCGATTCGAACGACACGCCGGGCCGCTCCTCCATCAGCGCGATCGCCAGCGGCTTGAACCGGTCGTCGTAGTTGGGGTTGTTGGCCAGCAGGTGGCAGAGCGCCCAGCGCCAGGCGTAGTCCTGCCACGTTCCCGAGGGTGTCCGTCCCGGCACGGCGATCTCCAGCAGCCCGCGCTTCGGGCTGGCCTGCTGCAGGTAGGTCATGACCGCCGGGCTGATGTCCACGGCCTGCTCCCCCTCCTTCCAGTAGTTGGCCATCTCCGCCACTCCCTCCGCGAGCCAGGTCGGGCCCGTCGAGCCGAAGGTCATGTGGCAGAAGCCGTGGGTGCATTCGTGCTGGATCACCCCGTGGTCGGTGCACGAATAGAGCGTCGAGCGACGCTGGTCGCCGAGCCGGGCGTTGAAACAGATGCCGGCCCGCTCGCGAATCTTGGCGACCCCGGCCGGCTCCGGCAGTGTGCCGGCCGGAAAGGCGCCGAGGTCGTGGACGATGAACCCCTCGACGACCCCCGCCGGCTTGCGGCCGAAGAAGCGCTCCAGCAGGCCCGCCATGCGTTCCAGCTTGTCGAGGATGATCTTCGCCTCGCGTTCCGAGACGTCGGTGAGGAACGCGAAGTGCGCCGAGCGGATCAGCCGCGGCTCCCGCAGCGGCTCGTCGGACAGGCTCCGGTATTTGTTCTCCAGTTTCTCGTCGGCCCGCTCCCGGACCGGCGCTCCGGCCGCCGTCTCGACGACGAGCGTGCGCGCCACCACGTCGCCGGTGTCGAGCCGCAGCGCCTCCAGGTTCACGACCCTGGCCCCGGGCTCGATCCGTTTCGCGTCGCTGCTTTCGATTCGCGCCGTCGCCTCCGCGGCCACCTTGAAGGCGAAGGTCGTCTTGCGGTTGTACGGCCGGTCCTCCGGCAGCTGCACGACCAGCCGCCCCTTTCCGGCCTGCTTCACCGGCGCCACGACCGTGCAGACGGCGAACTCGCCCGGCGCGGCCGGGCCCGTGACCGGCTCGATCCCGATGGCGGCACCCGCGGCATCGACGAGCGTGAGCGCGGCGAGTTCGCCGTCGGTCCGCCCCTGGCCGTTGATCCGCCCCTCGAACCGCACCACCTGCCCGGCCTTGAGCCGTGGGATGTCGAACGCGCCGCCGATCCGCACCCCGGTTGTGACCCGGAGCAGCCGGCCGTCGGCCAGTTGCACCCCCGGCTCGTCCTTCCGCTGCAGGCGGACCTCGAGGGTTTCGCCCTCCTCGGTGCGCAGCGTGAGGCGGCCACTGGCCACCGCCTCGACGACGCCCGCCGACCGAAACTCCTCGCGGATGGTCACCTGGCCGGCGGCACCGGCCGCGAGCCCCGCCACGAGCAACGGCGCGAAGATCGCCCGCGCGGTATCCCGCGCTCCCCGGCCACGCCGTCGACTGGTCATTGCCCGGCCCTCGGTATCATGCCCTGTGGCGTCGATGGTACGCGATTCTTCCCCACGCGACAGCGTTGCCCCGTCATGAACCACTGGTTGGTCAAGAGCGAACCCGACGTGTTCTCGATCCACGACCTCGCCCGGGCCCGGAAACGGACGACCGGCTGGGAGGGCGTCCGCAACTACCAGGCTCGCAACCTGCTGCGGGCGATGAACAAGGGGGATCTGGCGATCTTCTACCACTCCAACGCCGCCCCGCCGGCCGCGGTCGGGATCGTCGAGGTCGTCCGCGAGGCCTATCCCGACGCCAGCGCCTGGGATCCGGCGAGCGATTATCACGACCCCAAGGCGAGTCCCGACAATCCCGTCTGGTCGATGGTGGACGTGAAACTCGTGGAGATCTTTCCGCGGGCAATCCCGCTCGACGAGCTGCGCGGCACGCCGGTCCTCGCCGGCATGGAGCTCCTGCGACGCGGCAGCCGGCTCTCCGTGCAGCCCGTCACGGCGGCCGAGTTTCGGGTCATTCAGCGGCTCGCCGCCCGGAAGGGCTGACGATGCGCGAGGCCGGCCCGCCCTGCCGCCGCGACGACGCGCCCCGCCCCGCGGCCCCCGGCCCGGCGTCGGCCCTGCCCGACGCGCTCGGCTGGATCGCCGACGAGATCGACGCCCTGCGGACCGCCGGCCTCGAACGGCCGCAGCGGGTCCGCCGCGGCCGGCAGGGGCGCACGGTCGCGCTCGACGGCCACACGCTGCTCAACTTCGGGTCCAACGACTACCTCGGCTATGCGGGCGACGTGAGGCTGGCGAAGGCAGCCGCCAAGGCCTCCTGCGCCGAGGGGTTCGGCGCCGGTGCCAGCCCGCTCGTCAGCGGCCACTCCCGAGCCCACGACGATCTCGAACGGGCCATCGCCGCGCTCCTCGACGTCGGCGCCGCCCTCGTCTTTCCCAGCGGCTTCGCCGCTAACGCCGCCACGCTCGCGGCGCTCGCCGGGCCCGGCGACTTCATCGCCAGCGACGCCCGCAACCATGCGAGCATCATCGACGGCTGCCGGCTCTCGCGGGCGGAGGTCGGCATCTACCCGCACCGCGACATGGCAACGCTCGACCGGCTGCTCGCCGGCGCGACCCGGGCCCGGCGCCGGCTCGTCGTCAGCGACACGCTGTTTTCGATGGACGGATCGAGGGCGCCGCTCGCCGATCTCTGCGAACTCGCCCGCCGGCACGCCGCGATCCTCGTCGCGGACGAGGCGCATGCGACCGGCCTGTTCGGCGACCGCGGCAGCGGCCTCGTCGAGGAGACCGGCTGCGCCGACGGCGTCCACGTCCGCATCGGCACGCTGTCGAAGGCGATCGGTGCCGCCGGCGGCTTCGCAGCCGGCCATCCCGCGCTCGTCCACTGGCTCCGGCACACGGCCCGGGCGTGGATCTTCTCGACGGCGCATCCACCGGCGGTCGCGGCCGCCGCGGCCCGGGGGATCCAGCTCGTGACCGCGGAGCCCGACCGCCGCCGGGAGCTCGCGGTGCGGGCCGCGGCGTTTCGCGCCCGGCTCGCCGGCGCCCGGCTCGACACCGGCTCGGCCGAGGCGCAGATCGTGCCCGTCGTCGTCGGCGCGCCAGCGACGGCGGTGACGGTCGCGGAGGCCCTCGCGGCCGAGGGTTTTTTCGTCCCGGCGATCAGGCCGCCGAGCGTGCCCGCGGGCATGAGTCTCGTCCGGGCGAGCGTCTGCTGGCACCACACGGCCGAGGATCTCGACCGGCTGGCGGCGGCCCTCGCCCGTCACGCCGCCTCCTGAGTGCGGCGAGGGCGCCGCAGCAACCGTCCGCGCACGCGGGATCGCCAGCCGCAGGCCGCGGCTATCGGAGGCTTGTCCCCATCATGCCTGGACGGGACACTGACGGCAGCGTCCCGATGTGGGTCGAGTTTCGCGACATCCGTTTCCGTCCGCTCTCCTGACCCCGCGCGGACGGCCCTTCCCACCGCTCCTCCCCGCCCCATGCACGCCGCCTCACAGTCCGACCCTGCCGCACGCTGGTGCGTGGTCGGCGCCGGGCCCTCCGGCCTGACGGCGCTCAAGAACCTGCGGGCGGCCGGCATCGATGCCGAGTGCCTCGAACGCGGCCCCGGCATCGGCGGCAACTGGCACTTCGGCTCGGCCACGTCCCGCGTCTTCGCCTCGACCCGGCTGATCTCCTCGAAGACGCTCACCGCCTATCTCGACCACCCGATGCCGCGGGACTGGCCCGCCTATCCCGACCATCGGCAGTGCCTCGACTACCTGCGCGGCTACGCCGATCGCTTCGGCCTCATCCCCCACGTTCGCACCGGCGTCGCCGTGGAGCGGATCGAGCCGCGCGCCGGCGGGCGGGGCTGGCGGGTGCACGTGGCCGGCGGCCCGGCCCGCGACTACGCCGGCGTGGTCATCGCCAGCGGCCACAACCACGAGCCGCGCTGGCCCGCGATCCCGGGGGAGTTCACCGGCACGCTCCTCCACGCCGCCGACTACAAGGCGCCCGACTGCCCGGCGCCGATCGCCGGCCAACGCGTGCTCGTCATCGGCGGCGGCAACTCGGCCTGCGACATCGCCGTGGAGTGCTCCCGGCACGCCGCCCGCACGGTGCACTCCATGCGGCGCGGCTATCACGTCGTGCCGCGCGAGATTCGCGGCCGGCCCGCCGACCTGCGCAACGAACGGCTCCTGAAACTCGGTCTGCCGCTCTGGCTGCGCCGGTTCATCAGCCTCCGGGCCATCGACCGCGAGATCGGCCTGCCCTGGCGGCACGGCCTGCCGCGGCCCGACCACCGGCTCTGGGAGACGCACCCGATCGTCAACTCCGAGCTCCTCGCCCGGATCGCCGCCGGGGGAATCGTCCCGGCCGCCGACGTCAGCCGCTTCGCCGGCGCGGAGGTGGAGTTTACTGACGGCCGCCGTGGCACGTTCGACGTCGTCATCTGCGCCACCGGCTACCGGACGACGTTTCCGTTCATCGACACCCGGCTCCTCGGCGCCCCCGCGGCCGACGAGACGCCGCGGCTGTTCATGCACCTGCTCCACCCGTCGCGCGACGACGTCGCCGTCGTCGGCCTGATCCAGCCCGACAGCGGGCAGTGGGGACTCACCGACCTGCAGGCCAGACTCGTGGCCCGGATGGCAGTCGCCGCCCGGTCGGCGCCGCGGGCCGCCGCCTGGCTCTACGCCGCGCGGCAGCGGCCGGCCGCGACCGCCCCGATCCGCTACCTGACGACCCCGAGGCACGCGCTCGAGGTGGAACATTTTTCCTATCGCCGCCGGCTCGAGCAGCTGATCGACGCCATGGACCGCCGGCTGCGGCACGACCGCGTCCGCGGCCGCCACCTCAGCGCGGCGGAAACGTGAGCGGCGGCTGACCGGCTGGTGCGAGCGGCGCCACGGCGCCGGGCGGTGTCGCGCCCGGCGGCGGATTGCCAAACAGCGTCTCCAGCGAGTCGAGCCCCCGGGACAAGCCCTCCTCGACGACCGCCTGCGCGGTGTTCTCCACGATCCGCCCGAGCACCACGTCGATCGCGCCGGCATCGAACTGCGGCCGGTCAACCGTCCCCTTGAGCGGGATCGCCAGCGGCGTGCGCAGCAGCCGGGCGATGACCGGAGCCTGCCCCGCGAGCTCGGCCCGCAGAGCGACCTCGACCAGCATCGCCAGGCTGCCGTCGCGGCCCACGCTCCCCCGGCTGCGCACGGTCAGGTCGCCCATGTCCATCACCAGCCCCTCGTGCCAGAGCCGCTGCTCCGCGATTCGCACCCGGACCGGCTCCGGCCGGACGCGGAGCAGGACCGTCCTGTCGCCGACCGCGAACCGCGGGTCGATCGCCGCGCGGAGTTTGACCAGCAGGTTCGCCAGCGGTGCCAGCGTCGCCGCCGGCGTCACCTCCAGTTCGTCGAACACCACCCGGGCCGCGAGTTCGCCCGCGAACGGCGCGCCGAGCGGCAGCCGGGCCCCGTCCATGTCCACGCTCACGACGCCGCGGGTGTGGGTGGCGTGCCCGACGAGCGGCGACAGCCAGGTCGCGAACCGGTCGCAGAGCGGGCCGGCGAGCGTGACGCGGTCGATCACGCGACCGGCCGGCACGACCAGTTCAGCCGCATCCGGGCCGAGGCGGAACCATGGCGCGCCGCGAACCCGGCCCCCGGCGGCGCCGACGTCGAACGGCCCGAGGGCCAGTTGCCCCTCGACGAGCCGCACCGCGAGTTCGCCGCCGGCGACCGAAAAGCCGCCGATGTCGGCGCCGGTCCAGGCGGTCGAGGTGTCGAGGACGACGCCCCGGAGTCGGTCGGCGGCGGCCCGCGACGTCCCCCTCACGGGCGTCAGCATCCGCGCGGCGCGGTCGGGCGGCGCCGCCGCACCGCCGCCGGCAGCCGCCAGCCAGTCGGGAGGGAGCGGGATCTGCTCGCTGCCGGCCGCGGAGCCGACCACCCCGGCCGCCGGCGGGTCGCCGAGCGGCACGCGGAGCGTGAACGGCCGGCTCCCCGCGCCCGCGATCCGCACGCGGCCCCCGGTCCAGGGCGCGACGAGGCCGCTGATCCGATCCCAGTCGTAGCCGGCGCTGCCGTCGAGGGCGACGAGCCGCCGGCCGGACCAGGATTCCACCCCGCCCCGCGCCGTGACGGCAAGCGTCGCCGACTCGATTGCCAGCCGATCGATCTGCAGCCGGTCGGCCAGCGCGCCGCCCGGATCACGCGGCCGCGAGATCTCGATCACGACGTGACCACGCGGGTCGCTCCAGACCGGCTGCGGAGCCGCGACCGCGCGGCCGCGCGGATCTTCGGCCGGCGCGTGGGCGAGGACGAGCTGCGTCGCGGTCGCGTCGAGCAGCAGGTTCACGCCCGTGGCCGAATCCGCGATCTCGATCGTGCCGGCGACGTCGCCCCCGGGCTGCCAGCGGGCCGCGGCCCCGGCGGCATCCCGCCACGCCGCCAGCCTGCCGAGATGCCCGCGCACCTGGAGCTTCCCCCGGCAGAACTCGAACGGATCGAGGCGGCCGCCGACCGCCGGCCCGCGCGGCACCGCCACCGACATGCCTCCGGTGCGCAGCGACACCGTGGTGGAGAGGATCTCGCCGGCCGCGATGTCGAACCGATTGGCCCGCGGATGGTAGAAGCCGGCGGCCGAGGCGACGACGCGGGGCTCGCGGATCGTCGTCGATGCCGTGCGCACGACGAGCTTCTCCAGCTCGCAGGACGCCCGCGTCACCTGCCAGGCGTCGCCGCGGGCGGCGACCATCGCGGAAGCCGTGATGCCCCCCGCCAGTTCGAGACGCGTACGACCGGCCACAGGCAGAAAGCCCGCCAGCCGGGCATGCCAGTTGGCGAGATCCCCCTCCAGGCTGCCTTCGGCCGTGACCGCCTCCGCACCGGCAGCCGGCCGCAGCCACGGCCCCGACGCGGCCCGGCCCGCCGGGCCGCCGAGCCCCACGATCACGCCGCCGCCGAGCCGGCCCTGGAGTTTGTCGCGGCCCGCGCTGACGAGCAGACGGGCGTCGTTGACGACCGCTGCCCCGGCCGCGAGCCGGACGGCCGCCTCGGCCTCCAGCGTCAGTTCGTCGTCCCGCCATGCGGGCCAGCCGGGGACGGCGAGATCGAGCGCCGACACGACCGCCTGCGCCTTGACCGTCGCGGCGGCGGCGGGATCCGCGCGGGTGATCGTGACCCGGCCGCTCGACCGGCCGGCCAGCCGCGTGCCGCCGAGGTCGAGCAGTTCGGCCGCCTCGGCCACCAGTTTGTCGAGGTCGAGCGTCCACGTGACCGCGGCAGCCTGCGTGTCGCCCGTCAGCGCCACCTCGACCGCCCGCGACGAGAGCCGGGCATCCTCGATCCGCAGCCGGTCCCCCCGGGCCGGTCCCCGGCGGCCCCGGATCCAGCCGCTGAACGGCTCGTTCCAGCGCAGGGTCCGCTCGCGGACGCCGGCGGCGCGATCGGCGGCCGCGTCCGCGCCGACGATGCTCTGCACCGCGGCCAGGTCGCGGGACGTCAGCCGCATCTCCAACACGCGGTCGTCGCCATCCCGGCGCGATGTGGCGGCGAGGTTGAGCTGGCCGGCGGTGACGCGCACGTCGGGCCGCACCGCCAGCCCGCCGGCGACCGCCCGCGATGCCGCGGCGAGGTCGATCGTGGCCGCGACCGCACAATCCTCCTCGGCAAGCGTCTCGACCCAGTCCCACGTGCCCGCCCGGGGAAGGCGGATCCGGCCCGACGCCTCGGCCCGGAACAAGGGCGAGGTGACCGCCAGCGTGCGGACGACGAGCCGGTCGCCGACGATCGAGCAATCGACCGGGACGTCGCACGACTCCACGGTCGCGACCGCCACTCCGGTGTCGGCATCGTGGGCGGTCAGCCGGGCGACGGCGAGCGAACCGGCGATCCGCGTCTCCAGGTCGCCGGTGCCGACGTCGAGGCGAATGTCGGCCGAGCCGTCGAAGAGGTGAGACAGCCCGAACCGCGTGGCGAAGACCCCCGACACGGCCAGCGGCAGCCGGTGGGCGGCGATGGCGATTCTTCGTCCGCCATCGACGCCGGCCGGAGCGGCGATCGAAAAGCCTCCGGCCGTGGCGAGCACCGCGGTCGCGCCGGCGGCGACCGCGCCGCGGGCCGGCAGTCGGTCGGCGTTATCGGCCGAGACGGGCGGCTGGGCCATGTCGATCGACGACGGAACCGCGCGGCCGCCATCGGCCAAGCCGCTTTCGCTCGGTCCTGCAGCCAGCGGCCCGGCCGCCGCCCGGCCCGGTGCCTCGGCCGAGCGGACGAGCCGGCCGGCGATCGTCCAATCGCTGGGCGGGGCGTCGGGCCCGAACCTGCCCGCGGCCATCATGCCCGCGACCCGCCAGGCATCGCCGCGCAGGGCGTCGCGAATCTCGACCACGCCGTCGATGATCTCGATCGCGCACGCCGGCGGCCGCGGCGCGTCAGCGAACGCTGCCAGCCACGGCGCGAGAATGCCCTCCAGCGAACTGCCGCCGGCGTGGACATCCACGACCACCTCGGGACCGATCAGCCGCACCGTTCCCAGCTCAGCCGGATCGACCGCCAAGGCGACGAGGCCGCGGTCGATCACCAGCCGGGGCACGAGGGCCGCCGCCCGGCCGGCCCGGTCGCGGAGCACGATGTCCCGATACTCGACGCCCCCGAACCAGCGCCAGTGGGCCGCCCCGCTCGACACGCTGCCGTCGATGCCGGCCAGGGCCGCGATCAGGGGGCGGTCGCGCAGTTCGGTGAGCACCGCGACCGTCGGCGCCGCGGCGACACCCACGACGACCACGGTGAGGGCCGCCAGCGAGAACACCGCCCAACGCCGCGGCTGCCCGCGTTCCGCCCCTGCGTCCTGGTGTCGGGAACGTCGCCTGGCCATGGCGACGGAGTATAGGAGCGGGCCTTCACCCGGCAGAAGGCGGATTTTCCCGGCCGCGCAGCCACGACACGTCCGCGGGCGTGTCGATGTCGCGAAACGATTCGAGTTCCGGGTCGGCCGCCGCGAACAAAGGCGCCGTGCAGAACTCGACCGCCCCGGCCGACTCGTCGGCCAGCGCCTCGAGCAGACTGCGGATGTCGCGCCGGCCCTGTGCCAAGTGCCGATCGATCCGCGGCAGCAGGCCGAGCGGCCATGCCGCCGCCAGCGGCTGCGGCCGGTCGTCCACCACGGGCACGACCCAGGCCGCCGGTGACCGCCTCTGGCGGTCGAGGATCGTCCGCACCACGTCGTGGCGCAGCAGCGGCAGGTCGCACGAGGCGACGAAGGCGGCCGCGACGCGCGGCTCGAGACGGGCGGCCGCAGACAGGCCGTCGCGGACCGCGGCCAGCGGGCCGGCGCCGGGCTCCGTGTCGCGGACCACGAGCACGTCGGCCGGAACCGCCGGCAGCGGCTGACCGGCCGCCGCGACGACGAGGACGCGGCCGGTCTCAGCGCCGACCGTTGCCACGACCGTCTCGAGGAGGCTGCGGCCGCGAAACGGCAGCGCCCCCTTGCCGCCGGCGGGAGCCGCGAGGCCCAGCCGCCGGCCCTGACCGCCGGCGAGGACGATGCCGATGACGTCGGTGCGCACGGCGCGAGGCTCCGCAGCAGCGGCCGGCGTCAGCCGGCGAGGAACCGCTCGATCCGGTCGAGGCCCGCCACCAACTTCTCCTCAGCCGCCGCGAACGACATCCGCACGTGCCCCTCCGCGCCGAAGGCACTGCCGGCCACGAGGGCCACGTGCTCGCGGTCGAGGAGCGCCTCGCACCACTGCATGCTCGTGGCGATCCCCCGGCTCCGCGACCGGGCGAGCGGCTCGCGAATGTCGAAGAAGGCGTAGAACGCGCCGCCGATGTCGGGGATCCGCACGCCGGGCATCCGCGCCAGCCGGCCGGCGACGAGGTCGCGCCGGGCCTGGAACGCCTGCAGCATCGCGCCGACGCAGTCCTGCGGACCGGTGAGCGCCGCCAGGGCCGCATGCTGGCTCACGCTGCAGGGGTTGCTCGTCTCCTGGCTCTGGAGATTGCCGATCGCCTTGGCGAGCGGCTCCGGGCAGATCGTCCAGCCGATCCGCCAGCCGGTCATCGAATAGGTCTTGCTCACGCCGGCGACGACCACGGTGCGGTCCGCGAGGCCGGGCCGCAGGGTGGGGAACGAGACCGACTGCCGGCCGTCGTACACGAGCTGGTCGTAGATCTCGTCGGAGATCACGGCGAGATCGGCCTCGAGGGCGACGTCGGCCAGCGCCCCGAGCTCCGCGGCGGTGTAGACCACGCCGGTCGGGTTGCTGGGGGAGCAGAGGAGCAGCATCCGCGTCCGGGGCGTGATCGCGGCCCGCAGCGGCTCCGGCCGGAGCTTGAAATCGTCGGCGATGTCGGTCTCGAGGAGCACCGGACGCGCCCCCGCCAGCTTGATGAGCTCGGCGTAACTCACCCAAAAGGGCGTCGGGACGATGACCTCGTCCCCCTCGTCGAGCAGGGCCGTGAAGGCATTGTGGAGCGAGTGCTTGGCGCCGTTGGAGATCACGACCTGGGCCGCGGTCACCGGCAGGCCGGTCCGCCGGGCATGGTCGGCCGCGACGGCCTTGCGCAGGTCGGGGATTCCGGCGGCCGGCGTGTATTTCGTCCTTCCGGCCCGGATCGCCGCCTCGGCGGCCCGGCAGATGTGGTCGGGCGTGGGGAAGTCGGGTTCGCCGACCGACAGGTCGATGACGTCCGTGCCGGCCGCGGCCATGGCCTGCGCCCGGGCGGCCATGGCGAGAGTGGCGGATGGTTCGAGTGCCGCCATGCGGCGGGCGGTCCGCAGGCTCTGCGACTCCCGTTTCGGTTCGACGGATGCAGCCATGGTGTGCCGTCAATTCCCTCCCACGTTGCCCGATGCGGCGCGGCTTCAGACCGCGCGTCGCACCCGGTCCGTGGATGATACCACGCCACGTTCACCGGCGCCGACGCCGTGCGTCGATCGATCGCGCGACCGGTCGGAGCGCCGTCCGCGCACCGGTCCGTCGCGCGATCGCGACGATCGACCGGACGACGATCGACCGGATGGCACGCAAAAAATTCGCGAATGTCTCTTGACAGTTTTCGCCATCATCCCTCACAACACTGTCATCGACGTTGTTCGGGCATGAGTGATCAGGTCCGTGCGACGACGAAACGTCGGCTGCTTCCCCACGAGAACACCCGGGGAATCCGCCGTGAGAAGCTTGTCCGGGTGTTCACGGGAAGGAGCCAGTTCCATGGCCAAGAAGAAGAAGAAGGCTGCCAAGAAGGTCGCCAAGAAGAAGAAGGGCCACGGCTGAGCCATCCGTCGGGATGATCGTCACGGGCTTCGGCCCGAGGTGATCGTTCTGACACGGCGAAACGACGTTTCGCCAGGAATGCTCCGCCCGGGTTCCCATGCGTGGGAGCCCGCAGTCCGTTTCGACGGCCTGTCCTTCGTTTCGAGCCCGTCGCGCATGCGTGACGCAAGTTCGGGACGTCCACGTTCAGACGAGAAAGGCCGGCCCGGGCCCTTGGGCGCCCGGGCCGGCCTAATTTTTGGACGTCACCGGTGGTTCCGGGCCGGTTTCAGTCCGTCTTGCGGCCGTGGGCCCGGCCCGGCCTTGCCCGAAACCCCGGCCCGGGCATGATTGGTTGCATGGGCCTGTCCACGTCCCGCGGTTCCCCTCCATCCGCCCGGGGCGACTTCCTGCTGATCTCGTGCCAGGGGGGTGCCGAGGCCGAGATCAAGGCCCGGCTGCCACAGGTTTTGCCCGGGGTGGCCCTCGGCGCCTGGCGGCGCGGTGCGGTGACGTTCCGCCTGCCGCCGGGGGCCGATCCGGCGGACGAATTCGCCCCCGACATCGTCTTCGCCCGCTCCACAATCCGGTCGTTCGGCCAGGTGACGGCGGCGGACGATGCCGAGCGGATCGCGCTGGCCGTGGCCCGTGCCGGCGACGCGGGCTGGGAAAACGTCCACGTCTGGAAACGTGACGAGCGGGTCGCCGTCGATACAGCCGCCGTGCGCGACCGGCTGCTCGCTGCCTGCGGCCTGCCGGCAGCGGTCGAGGCCACGGCCCAGCCGGGCCAACTGGTCCTCGACTGCGTGATCGACACGGCCGACCGCTGCTGGGTGGGCTGGCATCGGGCGACAACGCCCCCGGGCATCTGGCCGGGGGGCCTCTATCCCGGGTCGCTTTCCGCCGACAAGGTATCGCGGGCCTGGCTCAAGCTCGACGAGGCGATCGCGACCTTCGGCGTCGATCTCCGTCCCGGAGAGCGGGCCTGCGAAATCGGCGCGTCGCCGGGGGGCTCCTGCCAGCGACTCCTCGAGGCCGGGATCCGGGTGGTGGGCATCGACCCGGCGGCGATCGATCCGCGCGTCGCCACGCACGAGCGGTTCGAACACTGGCGCATGCGGTCGCGGGACGTGAAGCTCCGCGGGTACCGGGGCTTCGACTGGATCCTGTCCGACATGAACATCGATCCGACGAGCACGCTGGAGGCGCTCGAACGGATCCTGACCGCGCCGGGCGTGCGGCCGCGCGGGATCGTCGCCACTTTCAAACTACCCGACTGGTCGCGGGCCGGTGAACTCGCCGGCTGGCTCGACCGGCTGCGCGGTCTGGGATTCGCTCCCCGCGCCCGGCAGCTCTCCACGGGGGGCCGCGAGGTGTGCGTCGTGGCGCTCCGCGACAGGGCCCGGCGAACCGGCGGGCCGGCGGCACTGGCTGGGAAACCGGGCGGCGATCGCCGCCGTCAACGGAACAGCCGGGATACGTCGAAGCCAAGGCCCTCGGCGCGGGCCTGATTTCCGCTCGGCGCGGGACGAAATCAGGCAAGCTGCTTGTGCAGAGGGATTCAGTGCACGGGGTTTCCGCGGGTCAGGTTTCCCCATGCCAGACGTCGCCCGGTAGCGTGAGGCTGCCGGCCAGGCAGTGCAGCGGGCCGGCGGCGGTGTCGAGAAGCAGTCCGCCGTCGGCGGCGATCCCCCGGCAGATGCCCCGGTGGACCCGGTCGCCGACGTACACCGTCACCTCGCGACCGGCGAGGCCGCAGAGCGGCCGATACCGGGCGGGGAGGATGCCGGGGTCTTCGTCGAGGCTCCGCAGCAGGCCGAGCAGCCGGGGCAGGAACGCCGCCAGCAGCGTCAGCCGGGGAAGCGGCCTGCCGGTCAAGTCGGGGATCGTGACGACGCGCCGGCGGAGCGCGGCAGGCGCGGCCGCCGCGGTGCCGGTGGTGTTGACGCCGATCCCGAAGATCGCCCGGCCCGAGGCGGTCGTCTCCACGAGGATCCCGGCGAGTTTGCCCGTCGCGCCGACCGCGTCCGTCGCACCCTCGCGGCCGCCATGCACGTGGACGTCGTTCGGCCAGCGCACCACCGGCGCGATGCCCGGGAGCAGGTCGCGAAGCGTCTCGACGAGGGCCACGCCACAGGCCAGCGACCAGGTCGGCGGCGGCGCGGCTGCCGGCCCCCGGGCCTCGAGCACGATGCTCACCGCCAGGCTGCCGGGACTCTGCCACCAGCCGGCACCGCGGCGGCCCCGGCCGCCGGTCTGTCGGTCGGCGATCACGGCCGCGGGCAGGACCGCCCCCTCGTCGGCGGCGATCTCCCGCGCCCGGACCATCGTCGAATCGACCACGGCATGACGCTCGACCGTCGCGAACGGCGGGCACAGGCCGGCGGCCACGTCTCCATCTTCGTCCGGACGCATGTCAGCCTCGACCCTCCAGCGACACGCCGCGCAGCCGCAGGGCGTTGGTCACCACCGACAGCGACGACAGGCTCATGGCGGCGGCGGCGATCATCGGGTCGAGCAGCAGATGGGCGGAGAGCGGATAGAGCACGCCGGCGGCGACAGGCACGCCGATCGCGTTGTACAGGAACGCGAAGAACAGGTTCTGGCGGATGTTCCGCATCGTGGCCCGACTGAGCAGCAGGGCCTTGACGATCCCGCGCAGGTCCCCCTTGACGAGCGTGATGCCGGCCGATTCGATCGCCACGTCGCTCCCCGTGCCCATCGCGATACCGACGTCCGCCGCGGCCAGGGCGGGGCCGTCGTTGATCCCGTCTCCCGCCATCACCACCCGGTGCCCCGCGGCCCGCAGGGCCACGACGCGGTCGTGCTTCTCCGCCGGGCCGAGCCCCGCCTCGACCGCGTCGATGCCGAGTCGGCCGCCGACGTCGCGGGCCGTCCGCTCGTCGTCGCCGGTGAGCATCAGGATCCGCAGCCCGAGGCCATGCAGGCTGCGCACGGCCTCCGGCGTCGTCGGCCTGATCGGATCGGACACGGCGACGAGCCCGGCGAAGCGGCCGGCCACGGCGACGTGGATCGGGCTCTGGCCGCGGAGCGCGAGTTCGGCGGCCTGCGCGGCGGCCGCGTCGGGTACCGCGACGCCGGCACCGGCCAGCCAGTCCGGCCGACCCACCAGCACCGGACGTCCCTCGACGACGCCGCGCACGCCCGCCCCGGGCAGCGACTCGAAGTCCACGACCAGCGGCAGCCCGAGGCCGCGATCCTGCGCCGCCGCCACGATCGCCCGGCCGAGCGGATGCTCGCTGTACCGCTCCACGCCCGCCGCGGCGCGGAGCAGGTCCGTCTCCGTGAACCCGGCGGCCGGCAGGCACCCGGTGAGCGAGGGCCGGCCCATGGTCAGTGTGCCGGTCTTGTCCACCACGAGCGTGTCCACCCGCTCCAGCGCCTGGAGCACCTCGGCGTCGCGCACGAGCACGCCCTCCCGCGCCCCCCGGCCGATGCCGACGATGATCGACATCGGCGTGGCCAGGCCGAGGGCGCAGGGGCAGGCGATGATCAGCACCGCGACCGCGTTGGCGAGGGCCAGCGCCGGTGATGGGCCCACCAAGGACCAGACGACGAACGTGACGGCCGCGCAGCCGAGCACGGCCGGCACGAACCAGGCCGCCACCCGATCGGCCAATTGCTGAATCGGCGCCCGGCTCCGCTGCGCGACCGCGACGAGTCCGACGATCCGGGCGAGCATCGTCTCCTGCCCGACCCTGTCGGCGACCATGAGAAACGATCCGGCCTGGTTGAGCGTGCCGCCGATGACCGTGTCGCCCGGCCCCTTGCCGACCGGCAGCGGCTCGCCGGTGAGCATCGATTCCTCGACCGTGCTCCGGCCCTCGGTGACCCGGCCATCCACGGGCACTTGCTCGCCGGGCCGGACGCGCAGGATGTCCCCCGCATCGACGTCGGCCAGCGGCACGTCGTGTTCCACGCCGTTGCGAACGATCCGCGCCTGCTGCGGAGCGAGCGCCATGAGCGCGCGGATCGCGGCTCCCGTCCGGCGCCGGGCCCGCATCTCCAGCACCTGCCCGAGGAGCACGAGCGTGATGATCACCGCCGCCGCCTCGAAGAACAGGGGGACCGAGCCGTGCCGCCGGAACGCCGCCGGCAGCAGCGCCGGGAAGAGCACGGCCACGAAGCTGGCGAAGTAGGCGGCGGCGGTGCCGATGGCGACGAGCGAAAACATCGACGGCCGACCCGCCACCAGCCCGCGGACGCCGCGGTCGAAGCAGGGCCAGCCGCCCCAGAACACGACCGGCGTGGCGAGCAGGAGCTGCAGCCAGGCGTGGGCCGTGCCGCCGAGCCAGCGATCGACGGGCAGGCCGACCATCGGCAGCATCGCCAGCAGGAACAGCGGCAGCGTCAGGGCGGCGGCAAACACGAAGCGGCGCAGCATGCCACGGAGTTCGGCATCGGCCGCGTCGTCTCCGGCGCCGACGTCCTTCGGCTCGAGGTCCATCCCGCACTCCGGGCAGTCGCCGGGGCCGATGCGTTCGACCTCCGGATGCATCGGGCAGGTGTAGACGGCCTGCGGATCGGCCACTGCTGCCCCCGCGGCGCGGCCCGATCGCGAGCCGCCACAGCAGCCGGCTGCCGGCGCCGTAGCGGCACCGCCAAGAAACTTCCGCAGGCAGCCGTCACAGCAAAAGTAAAACGTCTCGCCGTCGCGAACCGTCGTGTGGGGGGTCGCCTCGGAGACGGTCATCCCGCAGATCGGGTCGGTCGCCATGTTCGGTCTTTCAGGTCGCCCGGGGGTGTTTTCCCCGGTGCAGCGGTGCGGCCGGCGGAAAAAGCCACCGCCGACGGCGTCTTTGCGTCGGCCGCGGGGCGGGTCTATGCTTATATATGCATCGTTCGACGTCCGATCCATCGTAGAGACGCCCGCCGCGGCAAGCGGCGTTTCCCTCCAGCCGGCCAAAAAGACGCCGGGTTGCGACGCCGGTTTGCCGACAACGGGTCAGGCGATTTTTCCCTGCAGAAAATTGGCCTCACCAGCTCCCCACACAGCGCGGAGATCAATGGTGTCCCGCCGCATCGTCCCCCGCCTGCTCGCCCCGGTCGTTTTCATCGGCATGCTGGCCTTCGGGCCCGTCGGCCCGCGGGCCGACGAACCGGCGCCGGAGGGGATCGCATTCTTCGAGTCGAAGATCCGCCCCGTCCTCGTCGCCAAGTGTTACCAGTGCCACTCGGCCGAGGCCCAGCAGGCCGGCCGGCTCAAGGCGGAACTCCTCCTCGACACCCGGGACGGCATGCTCAAGGGGGGCGAAAGCGGCCCGGCGATCGTGCCCGGCGACAAGGAGAAGAGCCTGCTGCTCGACGCCATCGGCCACAAGGGGATGGAGATGCCCCCG
The DNA here is from genome assembly GCA_044360305.1 of Pirellulales bacterium. Taxonomy (GTDB): domain Bacteria; phylum Planctomycetota; class Planctomycetia; order Pirellulales; family UBA1268; genus QWPN01. The sequence continues at coordinate 2,910 of JBIKKQ010000041.1, read as the reverse complement.
GAAGGCAAGATGCCGGAGACCGTGATCGCCGATTTCACGACCTGGTTCGAGATGGGAGCGCCCGACCCGCGGACGGGTCCGGCGGCCACGGTCGAGACCCGGAAGATCGACGTCGCGGCCGGCCGCAACCACTGGTCGTATCGGCGGCTGGCGGGCACCACGCCGCCGGCGGTGAAAGACACGGCCTGGGTGCGGAACGACATCGACCGCTTCGTCAGGGCGCGGCAGGAGGCGGCGGGCGTCGTCCCCAACGCCGAGGTGGCGAAGGAGACGCTGCTGCGCCGGGTGACGTTCGATCTCGTCGGCCTGCCGCCGACGCCAGAGGAACTGCAGGCCTTTGTCGCCGACGCCAGCCCGGACGCCTACGAGAAGGTCGTGGACCGGCTGCTCGCCAGCCCGCAGTACGGCGAGCGCTGGGCCCGGCACTGGCTCGACGTGGTCCGCTACGGCGAGAGCGGCGGCTACGAGTTCGACAAAGACCGGGCCAGTGCCTTCCACTACCGCGACTTCGTGATCCGGGCGTTCAACGCCGACATGCCCTACGACGAGTTCCTCCGGCTGCAGGTCGCCGGCGACCTGCTCCGTCCCGACAACGTCGAGGCCGCCGCGGCGACGGGCCTGCTCGTGGCCGGCCCGTACCCGAACCAGGTCACGGCCAAGACGATCGAGCCGATCCGCTACGACCAGCTCGATGACATGGCGACGACGCTCGGCGCCGCGGCCCTGGGCATGACGATCGGATGCGCCCGCTGCCACGACCACAAGTACGACCCGATCGGGCAACGCGACTACTACGCCCTGATCTCCTGCCTGCGCAATGCCGTGCAGGCCGACAAGCCGATCGACCCGGACCCGGCCGCGACGTCTCGTGCCCTGCAGGCGTGGCAGAAGGACCGCGAGCCGTTCGCGGCCGCCGTCGAGAAGGTGCGCCGCGAAACCTTTCCCGCCGCGCTGCCCGGCCTGCGGGCCACCGTCGCAGCACGATCGCCGGGTCAGTGGCGCTGGCTCCATCCGCTCGACGTGAAGGCGAAGAAGGCGACGCTCGCGGCCGGCGCCGACGCCGTGGTCACCGCCACGGGCAAACTGGAGGCCGACGATTCGTATCGGGCGGTGTTCCACACCCGTGCCCAGGGGCTGACGGCCCTGAGGCTGGAGGCGCTTTCCGGCACCGCCGAACCGCGGACGGGCCCCGGCACCGGCAAGGAGGGGGGCTTCCGGCTGTCGCGGATCGTCGTCAGCGCGAAGCCGCTGGTGGCCGCCAAGGACCGGCAGCCAGTCACGCCCGCGCTCGTGCCGGTGGCGACGACGGCCGCGGCCGAGGGCTTCCCCGCGGCCGGCGCGGTGGATCAGGACCCGGCCACCGGCTGGTCGATCGGCGACCAGACCCGCCGGGACCATGCCGCCGTGTTCCAGTTCGACAAGCCCGTCGGCTTCGAGGGGGGCGCCGAACTCACCGTCGAACTGTTCTTCGAGGCCGGGCAGCATGGACTGGGACGGTTCCGGCTTGCGGTCACGTCCGACCCCGGCACGCCGACGCTCGGTGGCGACGCGGTCTCGCAGGCCAGCGAGGAAGTCGTGGCGTTGGCGGCGGCGGCGGAGGCCGCCGGGAAGCAGGTCGAGGCCGACGACGCCCGCTGGCGCGACCTCGCGCCCTGGTATCGACGCTCGGATCCCAAGGTCAACGAGACGCTCGCGGCCCTCGAGGCGGTCGAGGCACGCAAGCCGAAGCCGGCGCTCGTGACCGTGTATCAGGCCACCAACGGCAAGTGGGTCCGTACCGATGCAGCACAGTCCATCTCCATCGGGCCCAACGACGTCTTCCTTCTCGCCCGCGGCGAGGTGGGCCGCAAGCAGGGGAAGGTCGATCCCGGGTTCATCCGCGCCACGATTGTGTCCGACGATGCGGAACAGCCGTTGCTCGCCGGAGCCGCCGGCAAGGGAGACCGGGATTCGCGGCTCGGCCTCGCGGACTTCCTCACCGATTCCGAGCGGGGGGCGGGACCGCTGGTGGCCCGGGTGATGGCCAACCGGCTCTGGCATCACCATTTCGGCCGGGGGATCGTCTCGACCCCCAACGACCTCGGCACGCAGGGCGACCGGCCCACGCACCCGGAACTGCTCGAATGGCTTGCCGGCCGGCTCGTGCAGGAGCGCTGGTCCCTGAAGAAACTCCATCGCCTGATCGTGACCAGCGCGACCTACCGGCAGGCCGATCTCGCGACCGAGGCGAACCGCAAGGCCGATCCGGACAATCTCCTCCTCTGGCAGCGCCGGCCGATGCGGCTGGAGGCGGAGGCGATCCGCGATGCGCTGCTGGCGGTGTCGGGCAGGCTGCAGCCGGCGATGCACGGGCCGAGCGTGGCCGACGTGAACCAGCCGCGCCGCAGCATCTATCTGCGGATCAAGCGCAGCGAGCCGATCGCCTTCCTGCGACTGTTCGACCAGCCCGAGCCGGTGCAGGCGGTCGGGGCCCGGGGCGTGGCCACCGTGCCGACGCAGTCGCTGACGATGATGAACTCGCCGTTCGTCCGCACCGCCGCCGAGGGGCTGGCGCAGCGGGCACGGACCGCGGCCGGAGCCGGCTCGGCCGAGCAGCTGCTCGACACCGTGACCACGATCGCCCTCGGCCGGCCGTCGTCGGCCCTGGAGCGGGAAAAACTCCTGCCGCTGCTGGCCGCCCGCGAGGAGCAGGCCGGCAACGATGCCCCAAAGCGTGCCGCCGCCCTGGCCGACATCTGCCAGATCGTCCTCTGCCTCAGCGAGTTCGTGTATGTCGATTGAGCATCCGATACCGGCTTCCTCGCGGCTCGGTGAACTTGCGCTTCCGGCCCGCCGGCGGTTCCTGCGCGACGTCGGCCAGGGATTTGGCGGGCTCGCGCTGGCGACGTTGCTCGGCGGCCAGGCGCCGGG